>NZ_JBFTOG010000023.1:0-78687 GCF_056397865.1 Arthrobacter sp. 05L417 | reverse complement strand
TCGCTGATCGTGAACTCCTCCCAGGGCGGCGGGTCCAAGGACACCTGGGTGCTCTCGGACTCCCCGCGGCTGCCCGCCGTCGAGCTGCCGCGGTCCGCGATCACGGTCCGGGAACAGGTCTCGGTCTGGCCCGTCGAAAGCAACTGGCGCGACCGCCAATCGGACCAGCAGCAGTGATCCGTCACGCCGTGGTGCCGGAGCAGGATACATCCATCGTTACAACGCAGGACCCGAAGGAGGCACAGCCCCATGCTGAGCCGTATTGCTGAATCCCTTTTCTGGATCGGCCGTTACGTGGAGCGGGCCGACGGCACGGCCAGAATCCTGGACGTCCACCTCGAACGCCTGAACCACCTGCCGCTCGAGGAACAACGCAGCGTAGCGAGGGAACTTCTGGCTGTCATGGGAGCCAGGCCGCAGAGTGAGGAATTCGGCTTGCCGGAATTGCTTCACGCCCTCGCCTATGACAAGACGAGTGCCACGTCCATTGCCGGTTCCCTCGGGGCTGCGCGTGAGAATGCCAGGCGGGCACGCGAGACCGTGTCGTCTTCATTATGGGAAAGCCTTAACACCACGTACTACGGTCTGAACCAGCACCGTAAGGACGTCGTGGGCACGTACCGCTTCTGCAACTGGGTCCTGGAACGCACAGCCATGGTCAGGGGCCTCGCGGACACCACGGTGAGCCACGACGAAAGCTGGCTTTTCCTGGTCCTCGGACGCTCGCTCGAACGTGCCGACATGACCGCGCGGATGCTATCCACCAGGGATGTCCTTTCCGCGGGAATGTCATGGGTGAACATGCTGCGTTGTGCGGGCGCCTACGAGTCGTTCCTTCGGACCCGCCGTGCGGCCTTCGGGGACCAACACGCTGCCGAGTTCCTCCTGCTGGACCGTCTGTTCCCGCGCTCCATCGTCTTCGCCCTGCGCGACGCTGACGAGTGCCTGGCCAAGTTGGATCCCTCCGCGCAGAGGGTGGGCTTCATCAACGACGCCCGTCGGATCGTCGGCCAGGCCCGTACCTTCCTTGAGTTCCATCGCACGGACGATCTCATGTCCGAGCTGCCCGAGCATATGGACCGGGTGCAGAAGGCCGTCACGCAGGCTTCCGACGCGATTTCCCGTAAGTACTTCAATCAGGCGGATGAACTAGCCTGGGTGGGAGAAGTTTCATGACCCGGCTGAGCATCGTCCACAAGACGGCCTACAAATACAACCGCCGTGTGACTCTGTCGTACAACGAGGCACGCATGACGCCGTTGACCGATCCGCAACAGGTGGTCCTTGAATCCTCACTGAAGATCACGCCGTCGCAAGCTGCTGTGAGCACCTACCGTGACTATTGGGGCACCCGCGTCACCGCCTTCGATATGCAGATGCCGCACGAGCGCCTCGAAGTGGTGGCCACCACCACCGTCGAGGTCCACCGGGTGGAACGGGTAGCCCTAGACGCCGAGATCGTCGGCTGGGATGTGATGGCTTCCGACGAGATCCGGGACCAGTTCAGCGACTGGTTGCCGCAGTCGCAGCTCAGCGGTCCGGGGGAGGAAGTCCTCGGAATCATTCCCGCCGTCGTGGCCGGCAAGAACCCGCACGAGACAGCCCTGGCCGTTTTCGAATGGATGCGCGGCGAAATGAGCTATGTGAAAGGCACTACAGGCGTCACCACCAACGCAGAGGAAGCCTGGAACCAGCGCCAGGGAGTCTGCCAGGACCTCGCCCACTTGGCCATCGGTTCGCTCCGAAGCTGCGGCATTCCAGCCCGGTACGTGTCCGGTTACATCCATCCGCGGCCCACGGCCGAGATCGGTGAGACGGTCGCAGGCCAATCCCACGCGTGGCTGGAATGGTGGGACGGCGAATGGCGCAGCTGGGATCCCACCAACCACAAGCCTGCCGGAGACCTCCACGTCACTGTGGCGCGGGGCCGGGACTACCGGGATGTTCCTCCCTTGAAGGGCATCCTGTCCGGCGGAGGCGGCTCAGGCCTCACCGTGACAGTCGAGATCACGCGACTGACTTAGAAGGGACTGCGGCCCTCCGCCTGGATTACCAGGGGGAGGGCTTGTAGTCCTTCAGGAAGACCCCGTACTGGTCTTCGCCGTTTTCGCCCATGACGATGGGATCGTAGACACGCGCCGCCCCGTCCACGAGGTCGAGCGGTGCGTGGAAGCCTTCCTCCATGAGCCGGACCTTGGTGTAGTGCGGGCGTTCATCGGTGATCCACCCGGTGTCGACGGCTGTCATCAGGATCCCGTCGCTGTCCAGCATCTCTTGTGCGCTTGTCCGTGTCATCATGTTCAACGCGGCCTTTGCCATGTTGGTATGCGGGTGCCCGGGGCCCTTGTAGGCGCGGGAGAACTGGCCCTCCATGGCCGAGACGTTCACGATGTACTTCCTGCGTGCCGTGGAGCGCTTCATGGCCCCACGGAGCCGGCTGACCAAGAGGAACGGCGCGGTGACGTTGCAGAGTTGAACTTCAAGCATCTCCAGCGGATCAACCTCGTCCACTACTTGGGTCCAACTGTTGATGGTCGCAAGGTCGGGAACCAGGCCGCCGGCGTCGATCGCGGTGCCCGTCGCGATCCGCTCCAACGACGCGGAGCCCGTGGACAGCGCGAGCGAGGTAATCGCATCTCCCGCGAGCACGGGATGTTCCGTGACGCTGTGCGTGATGGCCAAGGGGTGTTTGTCGTGGGCATGGCCGAACGTGACCAGTTCCGGGCCGCCGTTGGCTGCCTGCAGGGCTTCCGGCAGCGGCTCGTCCTCGGCATCCACCAGCGGCTTGTAGGCATTCCCCGAACGCCGGACGGTTTGGGCGGCATTATTGATGATGATGTCGAGCGGGCCGGCTTCGTTGAGGGAATCGGTGAGGGCCATGACCTGTGAGGGGTCCCGGAGGTCGATGCCCACAATCCTGAGCCTGTGCAACCAGTCCGCACTGTCTTCCATGGCGGCAAAGCGGCGTGCCGCGTCCTTGGGGAAGCGAGTGGTGATTGTGGTGTGTGCGCCATCGCGGAGCAGTCGCAGGGCGATGTACATGCCGATCTTGGCACGCCCGCCCGTGAGGAGGGCACGGCGTCCGCTGAGGTCCGTGCGGGCATCGCGCTTACTGTGGCTGAAGGACGCACATTCCGGGCATAACTGGTGGTAGAACGCGTCCACTTGCGTGTAGTGCTGCTTGCAGATGTAGCAGGGCCGGGACCGGATGAGATGGCCTGCGATTTCGCCGGTGGCCGAGGTGGCGAGCTTGTTGCCGCGGGTCTCGTCGTCGATCCTGTCCGGGGCCGCGGTGGCGGTCAGTGCGATGACAGCGCGGTCGGCTTCCGCGATTTCGTCCCGTTTGGTGACCCGGCGATGCCGCTTGACGGCCTTGAACATCTTTCCCGTGGCACGACGGATGGCGACGTAGTCCGGGTGCTCCTCGTCGTAGGCGTGGATGGTGTTCAAGACCTTGAGGCAGGCCTGGATCTCTTCAGGGGTCAAATCGGCGGGGCTCATTGGGTCAATTTTACAGGGTCGGGCACAGCAAAGCCTCCCAGACGACAGAGGCTGGAGGCCTGCTGTCGCCTGGGAGGCCGGGGGCTGTCCTGGTTCCGGGTTCCGGGTCAGACCTCTACCGAGTCAGCCTGGATTTTCGTGACCTGCTCCGCGGAGTCCCTGATGTCGGGGAACTTCTCCGTGGCAGCCTTGATCGCCTCCGGCACCGTGCGGCGGTGCTCGGCAGCCAGGGCGAGCTCGGACGCATCAGGCTCGGGTACCACTTGCCCCTTGGCGAGTACGGTGATTCCGGATTCGGTGACTTTGAAGCCACGGGCGCGGTCCAGGTCGGCATCCAAGCCAATGGCGGCCCCGGCAGGGACTTTCACGTTCTTGTCGATGATGGCCCGCTTGACGACAGCGCCTTCACCGATGCGCACCTTGTCCATCAGCACCGAGTCCTGGATCCTGGTGGCCGGTCCAACGTAGACGTCGTTGGAGAGGACGGACCCTTCCACGATTCCTCCGGAGATCACCGAGCCACTGGCCACGATGGAGTCCAAAGCGGTGCCGACCGTGTTGTTGTCGCCCCGGACGAACTTGGCCGGCGGTGAAATGCTCTGCCGCGTGTAGATGGGCCATTCCGAGTTGTACAGGTTGAACACGGGGACCGGGGAAATCAGGTCCATGTGGGCGTCATAGAACGAATCGATGGTTCCTACGTCGCGCCAGTAGGTGCGGTCGCGGTCGGTTGATCCGGGAATGTCGTTGAGCGTGAAGTCGTAGACGCCGGCCTCGCCCTGGGACACGAAATAAGGGATGATGTCGCCGCCCATGTCGTGCTTGGTGTCCAGGCGCTCCGCATCGATGCGAAGTGCTTCCACCAACGCGTCGGCGTCGAAGACGTAGTTGCCCATGGAGGCAAGGAACTGCGTGGGATCGGCGGCGAGGCCTTCCGTTTCGGCGGGCTTTTCCACGAACGCGGAAATCTTCTGGGGATCGTTTTTGTCGACCTCGATCACGCCGAACTGGTTGGCCATGTTCAGCGGCTGGCGGACGGCAGCGACCGTGGCCTTGGCCCCACTGGCCACGTGCTGTTGGACCATTTGCTGGAAGTCCATGCGGTAAACGTGGTCCGCTCCGACGACCACGACAATGTCGGGGTTGGCGTCGTGAATCAGGTTCAGGGACTGGTAAATGGCGTTCGCGCTGCCGAGGAACCAGCTCTTGCCCACGCGCTGCTGGGCGGGAACCGAGGCCACATATCTGCCCAGCTGGGTGGACATCCGCCAGGTCTCGGAGATGTGGCGGTCAAGACTGTGCGACTTGTACTGGGTCAACACCACGATCTGGAGGTACCCGGAATTGACCAGATTCGAGAGAGCGAAATCGATCAATCGATACCCCCCCGCAAACGGCACAGCAGGTTTTGCCCTGTCTGCCGTCAATGGCATAAGACGGTTTCCTTCGCCGCCAGCCAACACAATTGACAATACTTTCTTCAACGCCATGGTTTTTGCTCTCCCTGTACGTCTTTGTAGCCCCCGAAAAAAGCCCGGGTTGCCGGACCCTTTCACACTAGAACACATACTCGGGAAGGACTACGTTAGGTAGCGTGCGCGTAGACATTGTGACTAAAGAGTTTCCACCCGAAATCTATGGCGGGGCCGGTGTGCATGTTGCCGAGCTCAGCCGCGTCTTGGCGAAGCACGTGGATCTGCAGGTGCGCGCCTTCGGCGCGCCCCGTGATGCGGACTTCCACGGGGCAACGGTGACGTCGTATTCCACACCGGATGATCTGGGCTCGGCCAATGCCGCCGTCCAGACCCTCGGCGTGGATTTGCGCATCGTGCCGGACATCGCCGGAGCGGACCTGGTCCATTCCCATACCTGGTACGCCAACATGGCCGGCCACTTGGCGTCGCTGTTGCATGGGGTCCCCCATGTACTCAGCGCCCATAGCCTGGAACCTTTGCGGCCATGGAAAGCGGAACAGCTGGGCGGCGGCTATGCCTTGTCCTCGTGGGTTGAAAAGACCGCCTATGAGGCCGCCGCGGCCATCATTGCTGTCTCGGACGGCATGCGGAAGGACATCCTGCGCAGCTATCCGAACGTGGATCCCGCCAAGGTGCGGGTGGTCCACAACGGCATCGACGTCGACATGTGGCAGCCGGACGAGGGCGAAGACGCAATCCGCGCGCTCGGCATCGACCCCGCCAAGCCCAGCGTGGTCTTCGTTGGGCGCAACACCCGCCAGAAGGGTGTGCCGTACCTCCTGAAGGCTGCGGCCAGCCTCCCGGAAGATGTGCAGCTGGTGCTTTGCCTCGGCGCAGCGGACACTCCGGAACTCGCGGCGGAAACCGCCCGGCTCATCGAGGACTTGCAAAGCAAACGCGAAGGGGTCCTGGTCATCGAACGCATGCTTCCGCGGCATGAGCTCATCCAGGTCCTCAGCCATGCCACGGCGTTCGCCTGCCCGTCGATCTACGAGCCCCTCGGCATCGTCAACCTCGAGGCCATGGCATGTGGCGCGGCCGTGGTGGCAAGTGCGACGGGCGGTATCCCCGAAGTGGTTCAGCACGGTGAAACGGGACTGCTGGTTGAACTGGAGCAGGTCACGGACGGCACAGGCACGCCGCTGGATCCCGAAAAGTTCGTCGCAGATTTCGCCGCTGCCCTCAATGAGGTTGTGTCTGATCCTGCGCGGGCCAAGGTCATGGGTGCCGCGGGCCGCGTCCGGGCGGAGGAGCATTTTTCCTGGGAATCGATCACCCAAACAACCCTTGAGGTCTATCGCTCTGTCCTCGCCCCCTGACCCACTAACCAACGAGCCCAACTAGCTAGCAGTAAGTGTCGTTTTGAGGGCTCATAACGACAACAACTGCGAGTGAGTTGGGAAAGAACGACGACGGCGCCTCACCCCTCAGCGGGGGTGCGGCGCCGTCGTCGTTAAAGGATTCGGCAGATGTTCACCGGCCGGTCACGGCAGGATGCTAGCTGGATTTCCTTCCCTTCAAGGCGAGGAGGCTCTTCTCCTCGACGGGTGCCTCGCCGCTTGCCCGGTGCTCCCGGAAGTAGCCGCGGGCTTCGTCCTGGCGTTCCTTCTCAGCCCCGGAGGCGATGGCCGCCCGCAAGTGCTCCGGACCGTATCCGAAGGAATCAACCAGGTCCAGCGCGTGGGGACGGATCTTGACGAGCAGCCTGTTGATGTATGCCCCCACGGTGCGTCCCCGCTGCATGGAGAGGCGGCCGTTCATGAGGTACCAGGACAAGTGCTTCTCGATAAGCGACAGGCCAAACAGGTCGCGCAGCCATGTCAGCACCCGCAAGGTGCCAGGATCGCCGACCTTGCCGAGCGCTTCCGTGAACGCTTCCCATTGCAGGAGTTCGGCGTGGGCCTGCGCGGCTTCAATCAAATCGTCCTGATGCTGGTTGAAAAGTGCGGCGCCCTGATGCTGCGGAAGCTTGTTCGCACCCTTGAGCGCAGAACCCACCTCCGCCACCATGGACTGCACCCGGTCCGTCAGGAGCGTGCGTTGGCCTTCTTCGTCCCGCAGGGCCAACGCGGCCTTCTGGACTGATCCCGTGTCCGCCACGAACTGCGCCACTTGCCGCAGGCCGGTCCGGTTGATGGCGACATCGGCGGCCTGGGCAGCCACGAAGCGGGCGAGCACGCCAAAGTCGACGTTGCGGAATTCCTTCGCGTAGTCGGCCAGGAGGCGCTTTGCGACGAGCTGCAGAAGCACAGTGTTGTCACCTTCGAACGTGGCGTAGACGTCAAGGTCCGCACGGAGGGAGGCGAAACGGTTCTCGATGAGGAATCCTGCGCCGCCGCAGGCCTCGCGGCACTCTTGCAGCGTGTCAAGGGCGTGCCAGGTGCTCATGGGCTTGAGGGCCGCGGCGAGGGTCTCGAGGTCCTGGCGGTCGGCGTCGGTGTCGTGCAGGCCGGAGAAGACGTCGTCGAACTTTTCGAGCAGTTGCTCGTGTGCGAAGCTCGCCGCAAAGGTAGTGGCAAGCCGGGTGAACAAGCGGCGCTGGTGGCGCTGGTAGTCCAGCAGGACTTCCTCGTCGGTTGGGGATGACGCGTTGAACTGGCGCCGTTCGGCGGCGTAGCGGATGGCGGTCGTCAAGGCCACCTTGCTGGCGGCGACCGCCGCGCCGTCGAGGGAGACGCGGCCCTGCACCAAGGTGCCGAGCATCGTGAAGAAGCGCCGTCCAGGGCTGGCGATCGGCGAGGTGTACTCGCCATCCGGGGAAACGTTGCCGTAGCGGTTGAGCAGGTTGGTGCGCGGGACACGGACATCGGTGAAGTGCAGGCGGCCGTTGTCGATGCCGTTGAGCCCGCCCTTGATGCCGTCGTCCTCGCCGCCGATTCCGGGCAGGAACTCTTTGGTGTCCGGATCCCTCAGCTCGACAAAAAACGCGTGGACGCCATGGTTCACGTTGCGGGTCACCAGTTGGGCGAACACGACGGCGGCCAGGCCGTCATCGGCTGCGTTGCCGATGTAGTCCTTCCACGCAGCACGGAACGGAGTGTTGATGACGAACTCCTGGGCGGCCTCATCATAGGTGGCCGTGGTGGCAATGCTCGCAACATCGGAGCCGTGCCCGGTTTCGGTCATGGCGAAGCAGCCGGGGATCTCCAGGCTCATGATTCCGGGAAGCCATTTGTTCTGGTGCTCCTCCGTGCCGAGGTGCATCACCGCTGAACCGAAGAGACCCCATTGCACACCGGCCTTGATCTGAAGTGAAGGATCGGCAGTGACGAGTTCCTCGAAGCCGGCGATGTTGCCGCCGTGGTCATCCGAACCGCCCAGGCTGGCGGGGAAAGCCCGGTGCACGGCGTTGTTGTCCACGAGGTACTTCAGCTGCCCGAACACGCGCTTGCGGTGCTCGGTATGCGTCAAGCCCTCGATCTTGTGTACCTCGGGGCGGCCCGCGAGGTCACGTGCCGTGTGCCGGATGTGGGCCCATTTGCCGAGCAGCAGTTCGCCAAGAGCCGCTACGTCCACCGTGGGGGCTGGCACAGCAGGCTGTGTGGTTGCAGCCGTTCCCGCGGCCGCCCGGTTGCTGGAGGAGGTGCGGTCCACTACTTCAGTCATGGTGATTCCTTCTTTGGTTCCGAACAACGTGGAGTCATTGCTGATATTCAGGGGAGTTGATCTTGAGTTCCGGGGCGATACCCACGCACAGCCAATCGGTGATCTGGGCCGCCATGGTTTCCTGGTCGGGCTTCGCGGGGGAGGCGGGACTTCCGAGCCACCTTTCGCCGGCGTTGCGGACCAGCCCGATGGCGGCAGTGGGCCAGTAGTCGATCAGTGCTTCCTTTTCCGCGCCCAGGTGTTCCCGCATGGGGCGGGCGATCATGGCGCTGATCGACTCGAAGAAGTGGCCAAGGGCTCCTGAGGCGGCGATGGCGTCTTGCGCCGAGGGTTCCCCTTGCGAGAGCCGCGTGATGAACGCGTAGACGGCGGGGCTGGACTCCGCCATTTGCAGGTACGCGGAAACCATGGCGAACAGGCCTTCGCGGGGAGTCTGCGCGCTTTCCGCCGCTTCCTTCATTCGCCGCTGCATTTGTCCGAGCACTACTTCGCCCATTGCCTGCTGCAAGCCGGCTTTGTCCCCGAAATACCGGTAGTACACCGACTTGGAGGTACTGGCCGCGGTCGCGATGTCCTCCATGGAGGCGTCGCTGCCCAGCGCATGGACGGCTTTGCGGGCGGCCTTGATGAGATCCCGCCGGCGTTCTTCGCGGTGGACCTGCCAGCGGGCGGCACGGCCGTCGACGGCGGGAGAGTCGCCGTCCGCGGGGGGCGGAGTCCCGGCGTCGTGGTCGGCAGGAAGTCCAGGGCTGGGGATGTTCACGATACTCAGCGTATCAGGTACGCTGGGTATCAGTAACCCGATGTGATCATAAGGAGCAACGCATGCCTGCAGCAGCACATTCCGCGAACGCACCACACGAATCCCCCGTAGCCCCGGGCACACTCCGCAGGGCCGTGGTGGTTGGCGGGAACAGGATTCCCTTTGCCCGGACCGGCGGCGCCTACACCAAATCATCGAACCAGGACATGCTGACGGCTGCGCTGGACGGGCTGATCGCACGCTTCGGCCTTCAAGAGGAGCGGATCGGTGAGGTCGCCGCCGGAGCCGTTCTGAAGCACTCCCGCGACTTCAACCTGACACGCGAAGCGGTGCTTGGCTCGGCCCTTTCGCCGGAGACGCCTGCCTACGATCTCCAGCAGGCATGCGCCACCGGCCTTGAAACCGTCCTGGGTCTCGCCAACAAAATCAAGCTTGGCCAGATCGACTCGGCTATCGCCGGCGGCGTCGACTCGGCCTCCGATGCCCCTATTGCAGTCAGCGAGGGCCTCCGCGAAATCCTGCTCGACCTCAATCGCGCCAAGTCGTTGCCCGATCGGCTCAAGGTCCTCGCACGGCTGCGTCCCAAGGACCTCGCGCCGGATGCTCCGAACACCGGGGAACCACGGACAGGCCTCTCCATGGGAGAGCACCAGGCCCTGACTACGGCCCAATGGAAGATCAGCCGCGAAGCGCAGGACGAGATCGCGTTCAATAGCCACCACAACCTCGCCGCGGCCTACGAACGTGGCTTCTTCGATGACCTCGTGACTCCGTACCGTGGGCTGAGCCGTGATTCGAACCTGCGGCCCGATACATCAATGGAGAAGTTGGCCACCCTCAAGCCCGTCTTCGGCAAGAGCCTGGGAGCGGAAGCCACCATGACGGCCGGCAACTCCACTCCGCTCACGGACGGTGCCTCCACGGTGCTCCTCGGCACTGAGGAATGGGCGGACGCCCGGGGCCTGCCCAAGCTGGCCCTCGTCGTCGACGGCGAGGCCGCCGCCGTCGATTTCGTCCACGGGAAGGACGGACTCCTCATGGCCCCGGTCTTTGCAGTGCCGCGGCTCCTGGCCCGCAACGGGCTGTCCTTCGAAGACATCGACTTCTTCGAAATCCACGAAGCCTTTGCGGGCACCGTCCTGAGCACGCTCGCCGCGTGGGAGGACGAGGAATTCGGCCGCACCCGGCTGGGACTGGATGGTGCCCTCGGCAAGATCGACCGTGCCAAGCTCAACGTCAACGGCTCGTCTCTCGCCGCCGGCCATCCCTTTGCTGCCACCGGAGGACGCATCGTCGCCTCATTGGCGAAGATTCTCCACGACAACGGCCCGGTGGACGGCCGTCCGGCCCGCGGACTCATCTCCATCTGCGCCGCCGGAGGGCAGGGCGTCGTCGCAATCCTCGAGGCCTACTCCGCTCCGGAAGGGCGGTAGCCGGCATGACGGACAAATACACACAGTTTGTCAGCCACGGGATCGGCAAGGACCTGGCCAAAAAGCTCGGCCTGCCCCAACCTGCCGTGCTTCGAAGGTACAAAGCAGGAGAACCGCTGGTTCCGGGTCCGGTCCTTGTGCTTGGGAACGGCAACGGCAGAACCGCCGGCTCCGACGAATTGGCTGCTGTTCTCGTGGGGTGGGGCCTCGACGTTCGGCGTGCCGCGTTGCCCAAGGAAAAGCTGGGCGCGATCATCCTGGTGCTCGACGCCGTCGAGCACCCCGATGAGCTTGTCGGACCTGTTCTCACCGCGGCACCGTCGCTTCGCGATTTGGCCCCCGGCGCGAGGGTCGTCACGATCTCCCGCACCTCCGCTTCTGCGGCAAACCCGGCTGTTGCCGCCGGTCGCCAAGGAGTTGACGGGCTGCTGCGTTCGCTCGCCAAGGAACTCCGGGCGGGTGCCACAGCCAACGGTATTCTCCTCGGGGACGGTGCCGGTACCACGAGCCCCAGCACCCTGGGTGCGCTGCGCTTTTTCCTGTCAGGACGGTCCGCGTTCGTGGATGGCCAGTTCCTGACTGTCACGTCGGGCTCCGGCGAGCTTGCCGCCGACGCCGACAAGCCCTTGGCCGGGAAGGTCGCCGTCGTCACCGGCGCCGCCCGTGGCATCGGCGCGGCGATCGCGAGGACCCTGCACCGGGACGGTGCGCGGCTCGTGGTGGTGGATATTCCCGCGGCGGGGGACCACCTCGCCGCCGTCGCCAACGAGGTCCATGGAACTGCCCTGCAATTGGACATCACGGCTGAGGACGCCGGGAGGCGGATCATCGACCACGCCGTGGAACGCCATGGCGGGCTCGATATCGTCGTCCATAATGCCGGCATTACCCGGGACAAGCTCCTGGCCAACATGGATGAGGGCCGCTGGAATTCCGTCATCGGCGTGAACATCGCCTCGCAATTGAGGATCAACGAAGCACTCCTGGGCTCGGACCAGCTCCACAAAACCCCGCGGATCGTGTCGGTGGCCTCCACCAGCGGCATCGCCGGCAATCGCGGGCAGACCAACTACGCTGCTTCCAAAGGGGGAGTGATCGGCATGGTCAGGGCCACGGCGCCCTTGCTGGCAGAACGCGGCGGCTCCATCAACGCCGTCGCGCCCGGCTTCATCGAGACCGACATGACCGCCCGTATCCCGTTCGCCACGCGGGAAGTGGCCCGCAGGCTGAATTCGCTGCAGCAGGGCGGCCTGCCGGGGGACGTGGCAGAGGCAATTGCGTTCCTGGCATCGGATGCGGCCGCTGGAATCACGGGAGAAGTGCTCAGGGTCTGTGGACAGAACCTGGTGGGTGCATGACCACGGAACAACCACTCATCCTGGGGGACCTGCCGTCCCTCTCGAAGCTTTATGTGAATGCGGCGGCAACGGCCGCACGGAGGAGGGTGCTGGGGTTCCAAGCGGCCACTGCGCTGCCCCCCGGGAGCCACGAGGTCCGCGGGGTGCGGGCCGACGTCGCGAACCTCACCGCCTACCAGCACCTGATCGGCGAGACTGCGAGTGACGTACTGCCGGCGGGCTTCATCCATGCCCTCGCGTTCCCGGTTGCCATGAGCGTGCTGAACCGGGACGACTTCCCCCTTCCGCTGCTGGGGATGATCCATTTGAAGAACCATGTGGAGCAATTGCGGGCAGTTCAGTTCAGTGAACCGCTCGATGTCCGGTCCTGGGCAGAGGACATGCGCGGCCACAGGGCGGGAACCCAACTGGACGTCGTTGCCGAAGTCCGGTCAAGCAACGACGGGGCCCTGCTTTGGCGGGGCGTCTCGACGTATTTGGCCAAGGGGGTCTTCCTGCCGGGAGTCGACAAGGCCGGCGCGGCCGCCGCTCCGACGGAATTCGCGGCGCCCGCGCCAACCGCCGTCTGGCAGCTCGGCGTGGACACCGGCCGCATGTATGCCGCCGTCTCCGGGGACTTCAATCCGATCCACTTGAGCCTCCTCTCGGCCAAGGCGCTGGGCCTGCCGCGGTCAATCGCGCACGGCATGTACCTTGCATCCCGGGCCCTGGCCGACGTTGGCTCGGTGAAGTCGGAAGCGTTCCGGTGGGACGTGATTTTCGAGGCGCCGGTGTTCCTCCCGGCACGGGTGGCCCTGGAAATCGGCACGGTCCACTCCGCATCAGGCTCGTGGGAACGTTCCGACTATGTCGCCTGGAACCCGCGAAGCGGCAGGAGGCACTTCAGCGGATCCGTGACGGCCTTGTAGGGCACCGGTTTCGGAGTTCAAGGTTCGGGGTCCAGGAACAGCTACGACGACGGCGGTCACCCACGCGGGCGGCCGCCGTCGTCGTCCCTGGCGGAGCCAGATTCAGAGCCAAGTCCGGAGTCCGGTCCACTGCCGTGAGTGAATTGTCGGTAATGCAATTTAATAAATGTGATGAACGCCGCATTAGCGTCCGAAAAGGCAAATTCAGTTTAAACAAACAAGGCCTGGAATTCTCAGAATTCCAGGCCTTGCATTTGTGCGCGGAGGGGGACTTGAACCCCCACCCCCTTTCGAGGACTAGCACCTCAAGCTAGCGCGTCTGCCATTCCGCCACCCGCGCAGGTGGTGTTCGGAGCCTTCGTTCTGCGCCTCTCGGCGCTTCTCTTTCCTCCGAAGCAGCGAGAAAAACTCTAACACGATTTCCGGGAAATAAAAAAACCGGAGCTGGAGAGGGGGCCGGCAACGGCAATTGGGCCCTGCCAATCCGCGCCAAAACGCGGGAAAGCACGCGGCCAAACAAGCGTGCGGTGGGTAGGCTGAGGGAAGCGCGCGGGAGCGTCCGCACCATCTGCCTTCCCGCCGGAGTACGTCCATCCCAGCCAGCAAGGAGAGTTCCATGACTGATATCCGACCCGAGGACGAAGTAGTCCGGATCTGCCAGGAACTCATCCGCATAGACACCTCGAACTTCGGTGACGATTCGGGTCCCGGGGAACGCGCCGCAGCGGAATACACGGCGGCGCTTATTAGTGAAGTGGGATTGGACGCTGAAATCTTTGAGTCGGCTCCGGGCCGGGCCAATGTGGTCACGCGCATGGCGGGGGAGGACCCCTCGGCCGGCGCCCTCGTGGTGCATGGCCACCTCGACGTCGTTCCGGCGCTCAAGGACCAGTGGTCCGTGGATCCCTTCAGCGGCGAACTCAAGGATGGACTCATCTGGGGACGCGGTGCCGTGGACATGAAGGACATGGACGCCATGATTCTCTCGGTCATGCGTGACTTCGCCCGCACGGGACGCAAGCCGAAGCGCGACATCATCTTCGCGTTCTTCGCCGACGAGGAAGCCGGGGGCAACTACGGCGCGCGCTACGCCGTCGAGCACCGCAGGGAACTCTTCGACGGCGCTACGGAAGCGATCTCCGAAGTAGGCGGCTTCTCGGCCACCATCGGAGGCAAGCGCACCTACCTGCTCCAGACTGCGGAGAAGGGCCTTTCCTGGCTGCGCCTCGTGGCCCACGGCCGTGCCGGGCACGGTTCGCAAATCAACACGGACAACGCGATTACCCGCCTGGCCGGGGCAGTCACCAGGATCGGCGAATACCCCTGGCCGATTGAGCTGACCCCCACCACCCGGCAGTTCCTCGACGGCGTGACGGAATTGACCGGCGTCGAGTTCGATCCGGACAATCCCGAGACCCTGCTGAAGGAACTCGGCACCGTAGCGCGTTTCGTGGGGGCAACCCTCCAGAACACCTCAAACCCCACGTTGCTCAGCTCCGGATACAAGCACAACGTCATCCCCGAATCGGCGGAAGCGCTGGTGGACTGCCGCACGCTGCCAGGCCAGCAGGAGATGGTCTTCGAAACCATCAAACAACTTGCCGGAGATGGCGTGGACGTCAGCTACGTCAACAAGGACGTGTCCCTGGAAGTGCCGTTCGCCGGCAATCTCGTAGACGCCATGATCGATGCCTTGCACTCGGAAGACCCCGGCGCCAAGGTGCTGCCCTACACCTTGTCCGGCGGCACCGACAACAAGTCGCTCAGCAAGATCGGCATCACAGGCTACGGATTCGCCCCGTTGATGCTCCCGGAGGAACTCGACTTCACCGGCATGTTCCACGGCGTTGACGAACGCGTTCCTGCCGATTCGCTCAAGTTCGGATCCAGGGTGCTCAACACCCTGCTCAGCAACTACTAGGGAGAACGCTGTGACTCCCGAGGAGATCCTTCCGGACGAGCTGCTCCGCCGCATCCGGGGCCGCGCCGCGGGCTATGACCGGAACAACTCGTTCTTCCACGAAGACCTTGAGGAGCTCGCTGCGGCGGGTTACCTGAAGATCTTCGTCCCGGAGTCCGACGGCGGACTGGGGCTCGGACTCGAAGCCGCGGCGGCGCTTCAGCGCCGGCTCGCGACGGCCGCCCCGGCCACAGCGTTGGCTGTCAACATGCACCTTGTCTGGACCGGTGTCGCGCACGTCCTGGCGGCCCGCGGCGACGACTCCCTTGACTTTGTCCTCAAGGAGGCCGGACAGGGCGAGGTCTTTGCGTTCGGGATTTCCGAGCCGGGGAATGACTCCATGCTCTTTGATTCAGGGACTACGGCGGAACCGCAGCCAGGCGGCGGGTACAGCTTCACCGGACGGAAGATTTTCACGAGCCTGTCGCCGGCGTGGACCCGCCTCGGGATCTTCGGCAAGGACAGCGGAGCGCGGGAGGGGAGCGGAGAGCTGGTTTTCGGCTTCATCCAACGCGACGCCCCGGGCCACGAGACGCTGGGTGACTGGGACACCCTGGGCATGCGGGCCAGCCAATCGAACACCACGCTCCTCCATGGCGCTCTGGTGCAGGCGGAACGGATCTTCCGGAAACTGCCCGTGGGACCCAATCAGGATCCGTTGATCTTTGCGATCTTCGCGTGCTTCGAAACGCTGCTCGCCGCCGTCTACACGGGCATTGCGGAGCGCGCGTTCACCCTGGCGGTCGAGGCCGCCAAGCGCCGTACCTCGGCCAAATACGGCGGCCGAAGCTTCTCGCAAGACCCGGACATCCGCTGGAAGATCGCCGACGCCGCCATGGCCATGGATTCCATCCAGCCGCAGCTGGCGTCAGTGGCCCGTGACGTGGATGCCCTGGTCGATCACGGGACGCAGTGGTTTCCTAGGTTCGTGGGCCTCAAGGTGCGGGCCACGGAGAACGCCCGGAGCATGGTGGATGTGGCCATCCGGGTTTCCGGAGGCTCCAGCTATTTCCGTGGCTCGGAACTTGAGCGGCTGTATCGCGATGTGCTGGCAGGGATCTTCCATCCCTCCAATGACGAGTCTGCGCACAACACCATAGCCAACGCGTGGCTTGGCCCGCTCGAAGGCTAGAACGCTCAAAGCCGGAGCGGGGCACCCGAAAACACGGCGTTTCAGCTACACGGTGCGCTGCACGTTGAGGACTCTACGGCGCAGCCAGAACCGGCGACCGCCGCCGATGTAGAGGATGCTCCGCTCCAGTTCCCACTTGCCGTATTCGGAGTGTTCCACGAGCCGACGCCGCGCCTCGGGCAAGGAATCGTCAGGGCTCACGGTCAGTACGAGATACTCGTACTGCCTTGCGTAGTCCCGCTGACGCTCCACTGAACTGCTCAGAAATTGTTCTCTCATCCCTCTCCATTTTCGTCTTTTTCGGGCTAACGTGAAGTCATGAGCATCGATCCGCGTGTCGCGCTTCAGTCATTGACAGCCGCTTTGGAAGAGCACCTGATTGCCGCTTCCGCCCGCCGGGGCGAAGGAGATCCCACTGTGGAGGCAGCGTTTTTCGCCGTCGCAGATGCCTTTGAGGTATATGAGGACTCACTATACGAGGCCTACTCGGAAGTCACACCCCTTCAGGTGTTTGACGACGATGAAGAAGATGACGACGAGGACAACAATGAACTCCTCGATGAAGACGAGCTGGAGATCCTCGACCAGTGATGCCGGCCAGTAATGCCGGGCCAGTAGTGCCCGATGGTAATGCCCGAGTTTCAGCTAAGTCAGATCGCTGAAACGTCTTCCAGTGCCCGCGAAATTTCGGCGGGAAGAGGCGCCAGCTGCGCATCGAGTAGTTCCTTGAGTTGGATCGCATTGCGTGCGCCCACGACGGCCGTGGATACTCCCGGGCGGGAGAGCAACCAGCTCAGCGAGACGTCGACGGCGGACCGTCCCAAGCCGCGCGCGGCCATTGCCGCGGCTTCGACGATCCTTGCCCCCCGCGCGTCGAGGTACTTTTCGACGTAGCCGCTCAGGCGGTCTTCAGCGGCCCGTGATTCAGTCGGAATCTGTCCACGGTATTTGCCGCTGAGAACTCCGCGTCCGAGGGGCCCCCACGCCATGAGGCCGAGTCCGGCATCCTCGATGGCGGGCACCAGTTCGTCTTCGGGCTTCCGGTGCAGGAGCGAGTATTCGGATTGGTTGGCCACCACGGTGAATCCCGCGACGGCTGCGGCCTTGGCGGTCTGCCAGCCGTTGTAGTTGGAGATGCCGACGTACCGTGCTCGTCCCGAGCGCAGGGCAAGGTCCAGGGCGGAAAGTGTTTCGTCCAGGGGAACGTTGCCGTCCCAAGCATGCGCGAACCAGATGTCTACGTAATCCGTCCCCAAGCGGGCAAGGCTCGCGTCGAGTGCGGACAGCATGGAACCGCGGGAGGCATCGACGCTGCGCCGGCTGTCCGACGTCGAGACGCCCGCTTTCGTGGAGAGGACAACCTCCGAGCGTGCCACAACGTCCCCCAGCATCGAACCCAGGAGAGCTTCGGCTTGTCCGCCTGCGTACGAGGCGGCGGTATCGATCATGGTGCCGCCCGCCGCGATGAAGGTATGGAGCAGCTCCCGTGCATCCTGTTCGTCCGTTTCTTCCGCCCAGGACATAGTGCCCAGGGAGAGGGTGGACACCCGAAACCCACTGTTTCCGACGTAACGCTGCTGCATAGCTGATAGCTTACGGGGAGATCGGGTAGATCATGACGTAGGGTCTATTCACGTGAACTGGATAGAAGCAGCCTTCCTAGGCCTCGTGCAGGGCCTGACAGAATTCCTTCCGATTTCTTCAAGCGCACACCTGCGAATTGTCGGGTCGTTCCTGCCTAATGCAGCGGATCCAGGTGCCGCTTTCACCGCTATTACGCAGCTGGGCACCGAGACGGCCGTCATCGTCTTCTTTTGGCGTGACATCGTCAGGATTCTGCGCGCTTGGTTCGGATCGCTGCGCGGCAAGGTCTCCCGGGACGATCCCGACGCGCGCATGGGGTGGTTGGTCATCCTCGGCAGCCTGCCCATCATCGTGCTCGGCTTGCTCTTCCAGGACCAGATCGAGTCCGTCCTGCGCAGTCTGTGGATCGTGGCAACCATGCTCATCGTCTTCGGCATGATCCTCGCGGTAGCCGACGCCGTTGGCCGCCAGGAACGCGAGCTGAGCCAATTGACCGTCAAGCACGGCATCCTTTACGGGCTGGCACAGGCCATGGCGCTCATTCCGGGCGTCTCCCGCTCCGGCGGAACCATCACCGCCGGCCTGTTGATGGGGTACACACGGGAAGCGGCCGCACGGTATTCGTTCCTGCTGGCCATCCCTGCCGTCTTCGGCAGCGGCCTGTACCAGCTGTACAAGGTGGTTTCGAAAGAAGGAATCTCCGGGCCTTTCGGCTTGCCGGAAACATTGCTGGCCACGGTCATCGCGTTCGTTGTGGGCTTCATCATCATTGGCTGGTTCCTCAAGTTCATTTCCACCCACAGCTACCGTGTCTTCGTGTGGTATCGCATTCTCCTTGGACTCGCCCTCTATGTATTGCTCGGTTTCAATGTCATCAGCGCCTAGCACTATGGTTGAGGCTGTGAAATCGTGGATCTCCCGCCCTGTGCCTGAACTACCCGGCAGCATGCCCCCGTTGAGGCTGTTCGATACCGCCCTCAGGGCCCTGGTGGAAGTCGAGCCACGCGCGGAGCAATCCATGTACGTCTGCGGCATCACGCCCTACGACGCCACCCACATGGGCCACGCGGCCAGTTACGTCGCCTTCGACCTGCTTAACCGGGTGTGGCGGGACAGCGGCCAGCGGGTTGCGTACGTCCAGAACGTCACCGACGTCGACGATCCCCTCCTGGAGCGCGCCACCGCCACCGGCGTTGACTGGCGGGAGCTGGCAGCGAGCCAGATTGAGCTTTTCCAGACTGACATGGACGCCCTCAATGTGTTGGCTCCGAATTACTACATCGGAGCCGTCGAGGCGATCCCGATGATTGTTCCGGCTATCGAGAAATTGATTGCGGACAAGCTCGCCTACCGCGTACACGGCACCGGCGGCGAACCCGACGGCGACGTCTATTACGACGTCGAAGCAGCCGGCAAGGCGTCGGATAGCCCGGACGCGTGGACACTCGGCGACATCTCGGGGCTCGGCGAAGTTGAAATGCTGGAACTTTTCGCCGAACGAGGCGGCGATCCCGGCCGCTCCGGCAAGCGAAATCCCCTTGATCCTTTGCTATGGCGCGTGGCCCGCGACGGCGAGCCGAGCTGGCCGGGCGCAAGCCTCGGTGACGGACGTCCCGGCTGGCATATTGAATGTACTGTCATCGCCCAGAAGTACCTGCCAGCTCCCTTCACTGTGCAGGGCGGCGGATCTGACCTCGTCTTCCCGCACCACGAAATGGGCGCCGGACACGCGTATTCGCTCAGTGGCATCCCTTTGGCACGCCACTACGCCCACGCCGGAATGGTTGGCCTGGACGGCGAAAAGATGAGCAAGTCCAAGGGCAACCTGGTGCTGGTATCCAAGCTCCGTGCCGCGGGCGAAGAGCCCGCAGCAATCCGCCTGGCGATCCTGGCCAACCACTACCGCTCGGATTGGTCCTGGACCGATGAAGGATTCGCCCAGGCCAAGGAACGGCTCAACACGTGGCGGGCCGCCCGGGACATCGCTCCTGAGGGAACAGCGGCGGAGCTGCTGACGCGGATGCGTGCCGAGCTCGCCAACGACCTCAATGCTCCGGGTGCGATCGCCGCCGTCGACGCCTGGGCTGCGGCGGCCCTCGCCGACTCGCACCGAGCCAATCCTGAAGGGGCCCAGCCCAGCGCCTTGGATTCCGCCCTGGTGAGCGACGCGATCAACGGATTGCTCGGCGTCGAGCTCTAATATCTAAACAACGCGGGGTCACTTACGGCCCATAATGTCCCCTTGGACGGGCCGTAAGTGACCCCGCGTTGGGTTAGGGTTTGTCCTTGCCCCTGCGCTTGAGGTAGCGCTCGAATTCGCGCGCGATGGATTCGCCACTCGCCTCCGGCAGGTCGGCCGTGTCCTTGGCCTCCTCGAGCTGCCGCACGTAGGCGGCGATTTCGGGGTCTTCAGTGGCCAGTTCGTCCACGCCGCGCTCCCACGCCTCGGATTCCTCGTTGAGGGCGTGGGTGTCCAGGGGCACTTGGAGCAGGTCCTCGATCCTGTTCAAGATGGCGAGTTGCGCTTTGGGGGAAGGCGGTTGGGCGACATAGTGCGGCACGGCCGCCCACAGCGACACGGTGGGCAAGCCCGCGAGCAGCGCGAATTCCGCCAGTACCCCCACAATGCCTACCGGCCCCTCGTATTGCGAAGCCTCGAGGTTCAAGCGCTGCCGCAATCCGCTGTCGTCCGAGGTGGTGCTGACAGGGATCGGGCGGCTGTGCGGGACATCGGCCAGAAGGGCGCCGATCAACACCACATAGTCGACTTTGAGCGTTTCGGCATGGACCAGAAGCTCGGCGGTATAGGCGCGCCAGCGATAGGAAGGCTCGGTGCCGAGCACGAACACCACATCCACGTTGCTGTCCGGGACGCTGGCCTTGTACAGGCGCGTGGAAGGCCATTTGACCTTGCGCGTCCCGGCCGCCGTGCGTCGCACGGTCGGCCTGGTGAACTGGAAGTCGTAGTAATCGTCGGCATCAACGGATGCCACTTTCTTTCCCTGCCACAACTTGTTCAAGTAGTGCAGGGAATCGCTGGCCGCCTCGCCTGCGTCGTTCCAACCTTCGAAAGCCGCCAGCATCACGGTGATGCGCTGGCCTTCGGCTACAGGCTGGAGAAGGCGCTCAGGCTCCGGTGAAGTGGCCTGTCCGTCAGGGGCTCCGTCCAAACTGTTCATTCACTCACCCTACGTCCAACACCGCCACCGATGCATGGCGTGAGGGGACCGGCGTGGCCATACTTCGCCCCGGGCGTAGAACGGCAATTGCCCGCCCTCCTTCCACGTAGACTTTAGGCATGCTTGCTTCAGCCACCCAGCCCCTGCTCAAAGCCGCGCTATGGGACATGGATGGCACCCTGGTGGACACCGAGCCGTACTGGATTGCCGCAGAGCGCACCCTCGTGGAGTCCTACGGAGGCGCCTGGAGCCACGAACAAGCCATGCAGCTCGTAGGACAATCGCTCATGCACTCGGCCGGCATTCTCCAAAGGGCTGGAGTGGACTTGGAAAAGCGGGAGATCGTTGACTCCTTGAGCGCCCAGGTCATCGACCGCCTCCGCGTCGAGGTGCCGTGGCGGCCCGGTGCCAAGGAGTTGCTTGACGAGCTGTATCAATCGGGCGTCCGCTGCGCCCTCGTGACAATGTCCGAAGGCCCGATGGCGCGGGAAGTCGTCGCCAACCTCCCCAAGCCCTACTTCGAGTTCCTCATCACCGGGGACACCGTCAGCCAAGGAAAACCCCACCCCGAGGCTTACCTCGCCGCCGTCGAGCGACTCCGGGACACGGACCCCGGGCTGACTGCCGATCACTGCGTCGCTCTCGAGGATTCCGTCCCGGGAGTCGCGTCCGCGATCGCCTCCGGGGTGGTCACGGTGGGAATTCCGCACCAAATGCCGTTGCCTGAGGATCCTCGCCGTGCAACCTGGGACACCCTCCAGGGACGGAAGGTCTCCGACCTTGAAGCGCTTGTCGCCGCCCGCGCTTCCGCCAACATGCCCGCCGCGGCTTTCCTTGGACAGGCAAACTAAGTGAGCACTCCCCGGAACGGTGGCCACAGCACACGTAGCAGCAGGAAGGACGGCATTCCACTCGGCCGCATCGCGGGAATCCCCGTGTATCTTGCGTACTCCTGGTTCATCATCGCCGCGTTCACGGTGATCGTCTATGGACCAGCGCTGCTCATCCGGAACCACTCCTTGGGAATCGGCGCCTACTTCGTTGCCTTTGCCTACGCACTCCTCCTCGCGCTCTCCGTGCTCGTCCACGAACTTGCGCACGCTTTGAGCGCCAAGGCCTTCAACTGGCCCACAGAGAAGATCGTCCTGAATCTCTGGGGCGGGCACACCCAGTTCGAGAGTTTCATCGCTTCCCCGGGCCGCTCGGTGGTTGTTGCCTTGGCAGGACCCGCGGCCAACTTTGTCCTTGCGGGCGGTGCCTGGCTATTGCTGCAGGCCGGTGTCTTCACCGGGGTAGGGGACACGCTGACGAACATCCTCATGTGGGCCAATTTGCTGATCGGCATCTTCAATGTCCTCCCGGGCCTGCCTCTTGACGGTGGTCGCCTGGTGGAGTCCGCGGTATGGAAAGTGACCGGCAGCCAGGAAAAGGGGACGGTGGCGGCTGGCTGGGCCGGACGGGTCATCGTGATCGTCCTGGTTGTTTGGTTCGTCGTACTGCCAGTTCTGAGTGGAAATACCCCCGATCTCAGCCTTATGCTCATCACCTTCCTTGTTTGCAGCTTCCTGTGGATGGGCGCCTCCGGTGCGATCAAGCAGGCCACGCTCCGCGGCCGACTCCCTTTGGTGAGTGCCTCAGCTTTGGCCGAACCCGCCGTCGGGATTCCGAACTCGGCCACCGTCGCCGACGTCTTGCGCGTGGCACCCAACGGCACTCCCGCCGTCGTGATCTGCGGACCGGATGGGCGGCCGCAGGGTCTCGTCGATCCGCATGCCACGGCAGCCGTGCCGCCCTCTGAGGTGTACACAACGCTTGTGACCGCAGTCTCGACCCCGCTCGCCGACGGCGCCTACGTCCCCTGGACGTCCAGCGGCCAGGAACTGATCCAGTATTTGGCGCAGCTCAGCGGCGCCGAATACGCCGTCGTGGACGAACGCGGTACGGTCATGGGCCTGCTACGGCAGCAGGCCGTAGTGACAGCCATTACAGGTAAAGTAGCCCGGCGGAGCGGACGCCCATAGGACCTTCCCGGTAGAGTTACCTGCCGGCCGTGAAATAACCCGGCCGGCAGTGCGCATCACTAAGCAGTAACTGCGGCAACAAATGACGGCACAGCCGTACAGGAGCGAGGAATCACCCATGAGCAGCGAAACCGCCGCCAACTACACGGCCACCGGTGCCGCCAACACCGCCATTCAGCCGACCGGTGCGGCACGGCGCCGAGGGCCGTTCCGTGTTGGCGAGCGGGTTCAACTCACGGACGAACGCGGCCGGATGAATACGATTACCTTGGAAGAAGGCGGCGCCTTCCATACGCACCGCGGCTTCCTCAACCACGACGAAATCATCGGCCAGGTTGACGGCTCCGTGGTGGCCAACAACATCGGCCAGCAATACCAGACGCTCCGTCCGCTGCTCTCGGACTTCGTGCTGTCCATGCCCCGCGGCGCCGCAGTGGTCTACCCCAAGGATGCCGGCCAGATCGTCACCATGGCCGATATCTTCCCGGGTGCCCGCGTCGTGGAAGCCGGCGTTGGTTCCGGCGCCCTTTCGATCTCCCTGCTTCGTGCAGTGGGCGACGGCGGTTACCTGCACTCTTTCGAGCGTCGCGAGGAATTCGCCGACATCGCCCGCGGCAACGTGGAAACCATTTTCGGCGGTCCGCACCCGGCCTGGAAGATCTCGCTGGGCGACTTCCAGGAAGAAGTTGTCCGCAGCGAAGAGCCCGGATCCGTGGACCGTGTGGTGCTGGACATGCTCGCTCCGTGGGAATGCCTCGACGCCGTGGCGACTGTTTTGGCCCCTGGTGGCGTGTGGATCAACTACGTGGCCACGGTGACCCAGCTGTCCCGTACTGCCGAAGCCATCCGCGCCGACGGCCGCTTCACGGAACCGGACGCCTGGGAGTCCATGGTCCGTGGCTGGCACCTTGAGGGCCTTGCCGTCCGTCCCGACCACCGCATGGTGGCCCACACCGGCTTCCTCCTGGTGACCCGTCGCCTCGCCGACGGCGTGACCGGGATCTCCGTCAAACGGCGTCCTTCCAAGACCGAGTTCAGCGAAGAGGACCTGAATGCCTGGACACCGGGAGCCGTAGGAGAGCGAGCGGTTTCCGACAAGAAACTGCGGCGGGCGGCACGGGATGCGATTGCCGGCACCAACGTCAAGGACGACCCCACACCCGCTCCCTAAGGAAAGATCACAAACTGGTCCGCATTCCGGATGTCACAGGTTTCCCGACGCTTTTGAGGGCTAAGGTCTATTTATAGAAAGCGGGAAGGAGCTGATGCTTCGTGGATACGTCGAACAATGACTTCGGGCGAACAACACCGGAGGAGCCATCGAACAAGGCTGTGACTGAGGGAAAAGCGGGACACGGGGGTGGGGCAATCCAACCGGTGGACGACTCCGCGGAACTCACCGTCGCGGAACGCCAGATAAACATCCTTCGAGACAAGCTGCGCCACATCGACCGTCAGCTTGCCGCCGCCACCCAGAACAACACCAAGCTCGTGACAATGCTGGAAACGGCGAAGGCCGAAATCCTGCGGCTCAAAGGCGCCCTTGAGCAGGACGGCCAACCGCCGTACAGCTTCGGGACGATCTTGCAGATCAATCCCAGGCGCCAGCCGACGGCGGGCAGCACCGGCCAGGCGGCCACTGAGGAATCGGTTGACATCTTCAATGCCGGCCGCAAGATGCGCGTGGGCGTCAGCCCGCTCGTGAACATCAACCAGTTGGCCGTTGGACAGGAAGTCCTCCTCAATGAGGCCCTGCTCGTGGTGACCGGCCTGGGCTATGAACGGGCAGGCGAACTCGTCACGCTCAAGGAAATGCTTGGCACGGACCGCGCCCTCGTAGTGGGCAGGGCCGATGAAGAGCGGGTAGTCCGGCTTTCGGGCGCCTTGCAGAAGGTGCACCTGCGCGTCGGTGATGCCTTGTCGCTGGATTCCCGCACGGGCTACGCCTTGGAGAAGGTGCCCCGGGCAGAGGTCGAAAACCTGGTCCTCGAGGAAGTCCCGGATATTACCTACGAGGACATCGGCGGCCTGGGCCCGCAAATCGAACAGATCCGTGACGCGGTGGAACTCCCGTTCCTGCACCCGGACCTGTACCGCGAACACGGGCTCAAAGCGCCCAAGGGCATCCTGCTTTACGGTCCTCCGGGCTGCGGCAAGACGCTGATCGCGAAGGCTGTTGCCAACTCGCTTGCCGCCCGCGCCTCCGAACGGGCCGGCAACGTGGACCTGAAGAGCTACTTCCTGAACATCAAGGGACCTGAACTCCTTGATAAGTACGTGGGCGAAACAGAGCGGCACATCCGCCTGATCTTTGCGCGCGCCCGGGAGAAGGCCTCGGATGGCAGCCCCGTGGTGGTGTTCTTCGACGAGATGGACTCGCTGTTCCGCACCCGCGGCACCGGTGTCTCTTCCGACGTCGAAACAACCATCGTCCCGCAGCTCCTGAGCGAGATCGACGGCGTCGAACGGCTGGACAACGTCATCGTGATCGGCGCCTCGAACCGTGAAGACATGATCGATCCGGCGATTCTTCGTCCCGGCCGGCTGGACGTGAAGGTCAAGATCCAGCGGCCCGACGCCGAAGCGGCCGCCGACATTTTCGCCAAATACATCACCACTGACCTTCCTTTCCACGCGACGGATCTGGCGGAGCACGGCGGCGATGTCCAGGCCACGGTCGACGCCATTATCCAACGCACCGTTGAAGCCATGTATTCGACGGAGAAGTCCAACGAGTATCTCGAAGTCACCTACGCCAACGGCGATACCGAGATGCTCTACTTCAAGGACTTCAATTCCGGAGCCGTCGTCCAGAACGTCGTGGACCGGGCCAAGAAGTACGCCATCAAGGACCTCCTGCTGACCCAGCAGAAAGGGCTGCGGATAGACCACTTCCTGCGCGCCGTCGTCGACGAATTCCGCGAACACGAGGACATGCCCAACACCACCAACCCGGATGACTGGGCACGGATCTCGGGCAAGAAGGGCGAACGCATCACCTACATCCGCACCATCGTCCAGGGCAAGGCCGGCCAGGAGCCCGGGAAGTCGATCGAAACGACTCCCAACACCGGCCAGTACCTGTGACGGCCCGGCCGGAAGGCCTGCCTTCGGACAAGCTTCCCGTGGGCGGGGCCATGCGGGTCATGGGTTCGGAAACTGAATACGGTATCCATTCGCCGTCCGCACCGGGGGCGAACGCCACGATGATGTCCGCACGGATCATCCAGGCCTACGCCAACCTCACGCGTCAGCGCGCGGCCGGTGGCGCTGAGACCCGCTGGGACTATACGGACGAAGAACCGCTGCATGACGCGCGCGGTTGGACGGTGGAGCGCAGCGCCGCTGACCCCAGCCAGCTGACTGACAGGCCCCCCGTGCTCGACGCCGAAGCCGTCGCGCTGGCGTACGGCCGCCAGGAGCTGGAGGCCGACGGCGGCGACGAGTCAGGATCGTTGCTGATGAACATGGTCCTCGGCAACGGGGCCCGGCTCTACGTGGACCATGCCCATCCGGAATATTCCAGCCCCGAGGTCACGAATCCCCGTGACATCGTCGCGTGGGACGCGGCTGGCGACCTCGTTGCCCTCGCCACGGTTCGGAAGGTGGCAGCCGATCCCGATTTGCCGGCCATCAATCTGTACAAGAACAACACCGACAACAAATCGGTGTCCTACGGTTCCCACGAGAACTACCTCATGCCGCGTTCCGTGCCTTTCGGGGACATTGTCCGAGGCCTGACACCGTTCTTCGTCACGCGCCAGGTCATCTGCGGTGCAGGCCGGCTCGGCAAGGGCCAGGACGGTTCAACTGCCGGGTTCCAGATCAGTCAACGCGCGGATTTCTTCGAAGCCGAGGTGGGGCTGGAAACCACTATCAGGCGTCCGATCATCAATACCCGGGATGAACCGCACGCCACCGCCGACAAGTATCGGCGACTGCATGTCATCATCGGCGACGCCAACCTGAGCCAGGTGTCGAACTACTTGAAGTTCGGCACCACGGCTTTGGTCCTGAGCCTTATCGAAGCGGGCCAGGCTCCGAAGATCGAAGTACATGAGCCGGTGGCGGGCCTGCAGGCAATCAGCCACGACACTTCCCTGACTGCCACCGTCAGGCTGCTCGACGGACGGCGCGTGACAGCCCTTGACATCCAGTGGATGTACTACGAGGCTGCGGCGAAGCTTGGCCAGGAAACCGGGGTCTCCGATTCCTTCAGTGGAGACGGCCACACCCGTGATGTCCTGGAGCGTTGGGAGTCGACGCTGGGGCTCTTGGGGAGCAACCCCGCAGGTGCCGCGTCTTCTGTCGAATGGCTGGCGAAGATGTCCCTGCTTGATGGCTACCGGAACCGTGACGGTCTGGAATGGAACGATGCCCGGCTGGGCCTTGTCGATTTGCAATGGTCCGACGTGAGGCCGGAAAAAGGCCTGTACTACCGCATGCTTTCCCGCGACCGCATGCAGACTATCGTCGACGACGCCGCAATCAACCGGGCCGTCATCGAACCGCCGTCGGATACCCGCGCATATTTCCGCGGGAAGTGTGTTTCCAGCTTTGGCAAGGACGTGGTCGGCGCGAGTTGGGATTCGGTCATCTTCGACGTTCCCGGGATCGGGAAACTTCAGCGGGTGCCCACCCGGGAACCCCTCCGCGGCACGGAAGCACTCACGGGCCAGCTGTTCCGGAAACACGCAACAGCGGGCGCATTCCTCCGTGAATTGCTCGGCCTGGACCCGGCCCCGCCCGCGTGAACGGCAAGCTGACGAAAGGCTGCCAAACGGGCCCTTAAAACCGCAGCGTCGCGGCCCGGCCCGTGGCAGTATGGCATTACAGGAAGTCCCCGTAGCCGGGGATGGACAGAATGGAGAAGGAAATGGCAGCTCAGGAGCAGCAGCAACCGCAATCGCGGGACGTCGAGGCAGAGGCCGACGCCCCCGAGGCGCCGCCCGCAGCACCGGAGGCACAGGCCTCGGTCGCCACGCAGGGCGTGGACGATCTCCTCGACGAAATCGACGGCGTCCTTGAGTCGAACGCTGAAGAGTTCGTGCGGGCATTTGTGCAAAAGGGCGGCCAATAGCGAGCCGCCAGCTAAGCCAAGGGCCCGGCCGGCGCGAGGCCGCCGGGCATCGGATGTCAGAGTCGAAGGAGCGCAGCAATGCAGGATCCATCAGCCGGCCACCTGGCCACCCAAGCAACGTCTTCGTTCATAGAGCATCTGCAACGCTCCAGGCCTGAACTCCTCCCTTTCAATCAAGCGCTGCCCGCGGGACAGATTCCGCCGGTGCCCCATGCCACAACGATCGTCGCCCTCAGTTACCCCGGCGGCGTCCTGATGGCCGGGGATCGGCGTGCCACCATGGGCAACGTGATCGCCAGCAGGCACATCGAGAAGGTCTTCCCGGCCGACGAATACTCGGTCCTGGGAATCGCCGGGACGGCAGGCCTGGCCATCGACATCACCCGGTTGTTCCAGGTGGAACTGGAACACTACGAGAAGATCGAAGGCACGCTGCTGAGCTTGGACGGCAAAGCCAACCGGCTTGGAGCCATGATCCGGGGAAACCTGCCGATGGCCATGCAGGGTCTCGCGGTGATCCCCCTTTTCGCCGGATTCGACCAGGCGGCCGGCGTGGGACGGCTTTTTTCCTACGACGTCACAGGCGGACGGTACGAGGAATTGGAGCACCATTCGGTCGGCTCCGGTTCCGTCTTCGCTCGTGGCGCCTTGAAGAAGCTGTGGCGGCCGAACCTCACCGAAGACGAGGCCGTCGCCGTCGCGGTTGAAGCCCTCTATGACGCTGCCGACGACGACTCCGCCACGGGCGGTCCGGATCCTGTCCGGCAGCTCTGGCCGGTGGTGTATACCGTCAACCGCGCCGGTGCCCGCCGGGTGTCGGAACGGGAGTTGGCGGCGATCGCTGGATCCATTGTTGAATCGCGCGCAGTTGCCGGACGGGAGGCCTGAGATGACCCAGCAGTTTTATGTTTCGCCCGAGCAGCTGATGAAGGACCGCGCGGACTTCGCGCGGAAGGGCATCGCCCGTGGCCGTTCCGTCGTCGTGATCAGTTGCGCCGACGGGATCGCGTTGGTGGCGGAAAACCCTTCGCCGTCGCTCCATAAGATCGGCGAGATCTACGACAAGATCGCCTTCGCCGCCGTGGGCAAGTACAACGAGTTCGAGAGTCTTCGGCAAGCGGGTGTCCGCTACGCCGACGTCCGCGGCTATTCGTACGATCGCGAGGACGTCACGGCCCGCGGGCTCGCGAGCGTCTACGCGCAGAGCCTTGGCGCCGTCTTCACGGCGGAACAAAAGCCGTTCGAAGTCGAGCTTGCGGTGGCCGAGGTGGGGCACACGCAGGGCGATGACCATCTTTATCGCCTGACCTTCGACGGCTCGATTGCCGACGAGAACGGTTTTGTGGTGATGGGCGGCTTGGCAGAGCAAGTAGCCGAGACTGTGGCCCACGGTTGGAAGGCTGACCTCAACCTGGCCGGCGCACTGCGCCTGGCCGTCAAGGCGCTTGCCACGGACAAGGAAGTGGACGCCCTGCCCGGCACCGCCGTCGAGGCCGCAGTGCTGGACCGAAGTCCGGAAAGCGGGCGCGGATCCCGGCGGGCCTTCCGTCGGCTCCGGGCGGAAGAAATCACGCAGCTGCTGGCAGGGGAGGCCTGAGATGGACAAAAGGATATTCGGGATTGAAACCGAGTTCGGTATTTCGTATTCGAGCCCGGACTCGCGGCCCTTGGCCCCCGAGGAAGTCGCCAGGTACCTGTTTCGCAAAGTAGTGAGCTGGGGCCGTTCCTCCAACGTCTTCCTCACGAATGGTTCGCGCCTGTACCTGGATGTCGGTTCGCACCCGGAGTACGCCACCGCGGAATGCGACGACCTCGCGCAGCTGATCGCCCACGACCGGGCCGGGGAGCTCATTCTCGATGACCTCGTTGATGAAGCGCAGGCGCGGCTTGCGGCCGAGGGATTCAACGGAACGGTCTACCTGTTCAAGAACAACACCGATTCCGCCGGCAATTCCTACGGCAGCCACGAAAACTACCTGATTCCCCGGCGGGGTGAGTTCTCGCGGCTCGCCGAGATCCTCATTCCTTTCCTCGTCACTCGGCAGCTGATCGCCGGTGCGGGCAAGGTCCTGAAAACACCCCACGGTGCCACCTTCGCGTTCTCCCAACGTGCCGACCACATCTGGGAAGGCGTGTCTTCAGCGACGACGAGGTCCCGCCCGATCATCAACACCCGTGACGAGCCGCACGCCGATGCCGAGTTCTTCCGCCGTCTGCATGTGATCGTGGGCGATTCCAACATGTCCGAGACCACCGCCCTGTTGAAGGTGGGAACGGTGGATCTGCTCCTCCGCATGATTGAGGCTGGAGTGATCATGCGGGACATGCGCATGGAGAACCCCATCCGCAGTATCCGGGAAATCTCCCACGACCTGAGCGGTAAAGCCCTGGTGCGACTGGCCAACGGCAGGCAACTGACGGCCTTGGACATCCAGCGCGAGTACCTTGCAAAAGTCAGCGCCTTTGTAGCATCAAACGGAGCACACAATCCGCACGTACCCCTCATCTTGGACCTTTGGGAGAGGACGCTGGACGCGATCGATAGCGGCGACACCAGCGGAATAGACACGGAAGTGGATTGGGCCATCAAGAAGAAGTTGATGGATGGATACATGCGTCGCCATGGAATCGGCCTCGATTCCTCGAGGATCGCGCAACTGGACCTGACTTATCACGACATCTCGCGCAAGCGCGGGCTTTTCTTCCTGCTCCAGTCCCGCGGCGCCGCGCGGCGCCTCGTCGCCGACACGGACATCAAGGATGCCGTGGATGCACCGCCGCAGACCACCCGGGCAAAACTCCGTGGCGACTTCGTCCGGCGCGCCCAGGAACTCGGCCGCGACTACACGGTGGACTGGGTCCATTTGAAGTTGAACGACCGCGCGCACCAGACGATTTTGTGCAAGGATCCTTTCCGCAGCGTCGACGAAAGAGTGGATGCCCTCCTGGACTCGATGAGCTGACTCCCAGCTTCACCAGCTACTCTGGAGGTTGGCCTTTAACCGGCCGCTACGCGCATGGCCGAGCCTGGCCCGGCCATGCCCTCCTTTTGCCCCGACGAAAGTTCAATTTGTGCGACGTCTACTAGCAATTCTTATCCCCGGCCTCTTGCTGCTCACCGCCTGCGGCGGAAGTCCGGCAACAACAGCAACCCCGGAGCCCACCAGTCAGTCCGCCGGCGATGTCGCCAAGCTGGATTCCCTCAAGGTCTCCGACAATGGAGACAAGAAGGCACCCGGCCTGGAATTCAACAAGCCGTTGGACGTAACGCAGCCGACCATCAAGATGGTCAGCGACGGCACCGGCGACAAGGTGAAAGCCGGTCAGGTGGCGCAGATCACCTACATTGCCGTGGATGGCAAGGACGGTAAGACCCTTGAGGACACTTTCCCGACCGGGTCCCAGCCCGTCGAACTGAACGACCAGCTCAAGACCGGCAGCGCTGTGCTTTACAACGCTCTGGTCGGTGCGAAGGTGGGCGCTGACATCGCTTTCGCCGTCCCCGGAACCGCGGCGTCGGCTGAAGCAGCGGCTACGTCATCCCAGCTCGTGGTCTTCAAGATCACCGGCGTCAAGGACGCAGTCAAGCCCCTGGACAAGCCCGAGGGCGATACCGTAACTCCGCCCGCCGGCCTCCCCACGGTCAAGGTCGATGACAAGGGAATTCCGCAGATTTCCGTTGACGGCGCAAAGGCCCCGCAGGCCCTCGTCTCCCAGGATCTCATCAAGGGCAAGGGCGCAGTCGTCAAGGAAACAGACACGCTGACGGTCAACTACGTCGGCGTCACCTTGGCTGATGGCAAGAAGTTCGACTCCAGCTACGACAAGGGCCAGACCGCCAGCTTCGCGCTGAACGGCGTCATCAAGGGCTGGACGCAAGGCCTTGCCGGCAAGACTGTCGGCTCCCGTGTCCTCCTGGTGATCCCCAAGAGCCTCGCATATGGCGACACCGCCGCAGCCCAGGGCCAGCCTACGGGCGATCTGGTCTTCGTCGTGGACATCCTCGGCGCCCAGTAACCTTCCGCAAACTTCCACAACACTGTCCCTATCAAATTGAGGAGTACCCATGTCATTTGGTCAGCGTGATTACGACCGCACGAAGCCCGAGATCGACTTCCCGGAGGGCGACGTCCCCACGGAACTCGTTATCAAGGACATCATCGTTGGTGACGGCGCCGAGGCTCAGGCCGGCGACACCGTCTCCACCCACTACGTTGGCGTTGCCTGGTCCACCGGCGAAGAGTTCGACGCATCCTGGGGCCGCGGCGCGCCGCTGGACTTCCGCGTGGGCGTCGGCCAGGTCATCCAGGGTTGGGACCAGGGACTGCTTGGCATGAAGGTCGGCGGCCGCCGTCGCCTCGAGATCCCTTCCGAACTTGCGTACGGCTCCCGAGGCGCGGGCGGGGCCATCAAGCCCAACGAAGCCCTGATCTTCGTAGTGGACCTCGTGGCGGTCCGCTAGGTTTCGCAGCATAGGAAGGCGCGTCCGCAGTCGGAGAAATCCGGCCGCAGACGCGCCTTCCGCCTTTGCCGGAGGAATTTAGTAACGTTGCAATCGTGTCCGCATCACGTACCGAACGACTCCTGAACCTGCTGATCGCCCTCCTGAACACGAAATACGGGCTGTCCCGGGCCGTTCTCAGGGAGAAGGTCTACCATGACGCCGGCGCCAGCGACGTCGCGTTCGGACGCATGTTTGAACGCGACAAATCGGACCTGAAGCAGTTTGGCTTCGACATCGAAACGCTCTTCGACCACGGGTTCGGCTCGGACGATCCCGCGTCGGCCCGCTATCGCATCGGCAAGGAATCCAATCGCCTGCCGTATGTGCAACTGACCCCGGCGGAGGGCACGGTGTTGCTTCTGGCTGCGCAGCTGTGGGAACGCGCGGCCCTTGGCTCGGCCGCTGCAAGCGCGCTACGGAAGCTGCAGGCTTCCGGCGACCTTGCCGACGTCGAACTCCCTGCCGGTGTCCAGCCGCGCATCAAGCCCGCCGGCCAGGCCTTTGACGACATCATCGCGGCCATGAACGGCCAGCACCCCGTGAGTTTCGGCTACCGTGCCGCCAGCACCGGAAAGGACGAACGCCGCCTGGTAGAGCCTTGGGGCCTCGGGAGCCGCTTCGGCCAGTGGTACCTAGTGGGATTCGACCGGGGCCGGAAGGCGAAACGCTTTTTCCGGCTGTCCCGGATGACGAGCGATGTCCATGTTGAGGCCGGTCAGCACTGCGAGATACCGCCAGGGTTTGATACCCGCGCCGAATTGGATGGCCTCAGTGAACTTCCCTTGCAAGAGGCCCATCTCGACGTGGCCGAAGGCCGTTTGCTGGGTCTTCGGAAGCGTGCGGTGGATGTCACAGGGGCCGCCGCCACCAGCGGCTCCCAGCCGGGCATTGACCGCCTGTCCGTGCCGTTCCGGGACAGCGAGCTGCTCGCCGAAGAACTGGCCTCTTATGGTCCCCACGTCCGCGTGGCCGGACCTCCCGAGCTGCGCGGCGCCGTGATCCGCCGCCTTGAAGCTGCCGCCGCGTTCGCCTCGAGCCCCGCCGTCGATATCCACTTCCCGAACGCCGGACCTGCGCCGCGGGCCCGCAAGCGGACCTCGGAAGACCAGCTCAACCGCATGCTGCAATTGGTCCCTTTCCTTGTCCATAACCAGGGCCTGCCCATCCAGGAAGTCGCGGACCGCTTCGGTGTCACCCGCAACGAACTGGTGGACGATCTGACGATACTGATTTGCTCCGGCCGCCCCGAAGGGTATCCGGACGACTTGTTTGATATCGATTGGGAAAACGAGCACGTCTACATCCGCGAGCACCTCGAACTCAACCGGCCCATCCGCTTCAGCGTGGACGAGGCTTGCGCCCTGCTGACGGGCTTGGCCACCCTGGGCGGGCTTCCCGCCCAGGCCGGCATGTCCGAGGACGAGCAAAGCGGAGCCCTGGAGTCCGTGACCCTGAAGCTCACCGGCGCGGCGGGGGAGGCCGGCCGTTTGGCAGCGGCCGTCGCCGGCCCACCCGTCACCCCGGCCGACGCCGGGGCCTTCGACACCATCACCCGCGCGATTCAGTCGGGGCATCAATTGCGGCTTCGCTACTTGTCACAGCAGCACGACTCTGTTTCCGAGCGGGACGTCGACCCCTTCCGGCTGTATTCACTGGACAACACCTGGTATTTCGAGGCGTACTGCCACAGCAAAGCCGGACTGCGAAACTTCCGCCTGGACCGCATCGAGGAGATCGTGCCCAACGGCCGTCTGGTTTCCGAGGGCGCCGGGACTGAGCAAGGCGTTCCGGTGAAGCTGTACACGCCCAACGACGACGACGTGGTTGTCGTCCTCCAATTGACCCGGCAAGGCGCCGGGCTGGCGGATGACTATTATGCTGAGCGGACGGCTGTGCTCCCTGACGGCGGCTTGCTCGCCGAGGTCCGGTTCGGAAATGCTGACTGGTTGCCGATGTTCGTTGCGCAGCACGGTGGTGCGGCCCGCATTTTGCAACCCTCCGAGCTGGCGGACGCTTCTGCAGCGTGGGTGGCAGCGGCCCTCCGGCAGTACAAGCAAGCGGACCCGATACAAACTGTGAAGGCTGGTTAGACTACTCAAATGCCTTGGTGGTCCTGGATCCTTCTGTGGGTCGCTCTCGTTGCGGTCTCGCTGCTCTGCTACGTCCTGCTGGGCATACGCCTTTTCCGGAAGTTCATGGCCACGGTGCATGAATTGAGTACCGCAGGGGAGCGGCTAGGGCACCGCACGTACCTTCCTGAACGCGCCGACGACGACGGCGGGGCTTCAGTGAAAGTGTTCGGTGCGGCTGTTTTTGCCTCACCGGAAGAGATGCGTCATGATTACGTGACGGCCAAGGCCTCCCGCCAGGAAGTGCGTCGCCAAAAGCGCGTTAAGCGCAAAGCAGAACGGGGCCAACCCCAGTCTCTGCACGACATCGAATTCAGTTAGACGTAGGATGTATTCCAACGAAAGGACTTCCCGTGGGACGACTATTTGATGGCCCTTGGCCAATTGTCATTATCATCATCGTGGCCCTGCTGCTGTTTGCGGCACCCAAGCTGCCCGCAATGGCCCGTAGCCTCGGCCAGTCGATGCGCATCATCAGATCCGAAGTCAAGGAAATGAAGAACGACGGCAAGCCGGCGGCCAAGGACGACACGGACCCCGTTGAAGGCAAAGTGGTCAACCACCCCGAAGCGAACAAGAGCGGCAACGACACTGACGTTCCGCCCGCAAACCGTAGCTAAGCAGTAGTGGCAACGAAGACGGGCCGCAAAGCCAACCCCGAAGGGCGGATGGCGCTCCTAGACCACCTGAAGGAGCTTAAGAACCGGCTGATCAAGTCTGCCATCGGCGTTCTCCTCGGCGCCGTGGCAGGGTGGTTCCTCTATGAGCCTGTGGTTAACAGCCTGTCGGATCCGTTGGTCAAGATCGCCCAGGAGACCAAACGGACCGCGGTCCTGAACTTCGCGAGCGTGGGGGATCCCTTCGACTTCAAGCTCCGTATAGCCATCCAGATCGGCCTGGTGCTCTCCAGCCCCGTCTGGATCTACCAGGTCTGGGCCTTCATCACGCCCGGCCTGACCAAGAAGGAGCGCCGCTACACGCTCGGGTACATGGCCGCCGCGGTGCCGTTGTTCCTGGCTGGCGTATACGTCGCATGGACGGTCATTCCAAACGTCGTGCGCGCGCTGCTGCAGTTCACACCGCAAAACGGTGCCAACAACATCGACGCATCCCAGTACCTGACGTTCGCCACGCACATGCTTCTTTTCCTCGGCATTGCGTTCCTGGTACCGGTGGTGTTGGTGGGCGTCAACATGGCAGGTGTCTTGAGCGGCAGGACCATCCTCAAGGCTTGGCGCATCACGGTCTTCCTCGTGTTTGTCCTCGCGGCCGTTGCCGCGCCCGGTGCGGACGCGCTGTCGATGTTCATGCTCGCCGGTCCCCTCCTTGCCTTGTTCTTTGCCGCGATCGGGCTCTGCATGCTGAACGACAAACGGCGTGCGCGCCAACAGTCGAAGATCACCGCTGAGACGGAAGCCACTGCCGACGTCGCCACACCTGCCTCCGATCTGGAGAATCTGTAGTCTCACGGCCACTAGGCTTGAAGCATGTCCTCCAATTCAGGGGCCCTTTCGCCCTCAGAAGCCTTTCAAGCCGCAGCGCAGCGGAGTGCTGAGTCGAAAACCTATCTAGGCACCTTTGCCCAGTCGCTGGAGTTCGAACTTGACGCTTTCCAGCGTGACGCGTGCCGTTCGCTCCAGGAAGGCAAGGGAGTGCTGGTGGCGGCGCCCACCGGGGCCGGGAAGACAATCGTGGGCGAGTTTGCCATCTACCTGGCGCTCGAACGCGGGCTCAAGGCGTTCTATACGACGCCCATCAAAGCACTGAGCAACCAGAAATTCTCCGAGCTCTCGGCGAAGTACGGTGCCTCAAGCGTGGGACTGCTGACTGGTGACACCACCATCAACGGCGAGGCTCCGATTGTGGTGATGACCACTGAGGTTCTCAGGAACATGCTGTACGCGGACTCGGACACCCTGGGGGACCTTGGCTACGTGGTGATGGATGAGGTGCACTACCTGGCAGACCGCTTCCGCGGCGCAGTCTGGGAAGAAGTGATCATCCACCTGCCCAGCGAGGTGCAAGTGGTTTCCCTCAGCGCCACGGTGTCCAACGCGGAAGAGTTCGGCGCGTGGCTTGACACAGTGCGCGGACACACGGACGTCATAGTCTCCGAACACCGTCCCGTCCCCTTGTGGCAGCACGTCATGGTAGGGCGTGAGATCGTCGATCTCTTCGCGGGGGATACCAGCTTTGACGAGATCGCTCCGGAGGCGCCAGACGGCGAAGCGCCCGCGCCGGAAGTAGTGCGCGAGCCTGAGCGGAATCCCCTGCAGCGGGAATTCGAGGTCAACCCGGAACTATTGTCCATGGCCCGGGCGGAAAGCCAGATGAACTTCCGTGGCCGCTTTGGCCATGGCGGACGCAGCCGCCGCCGGCAGGACCGCCAGCGCGACAACACTGCCGGGGAGCAGCGCAGTCCGGTGCGCAAGGCCAGCCGGCCCCAGATCATTGCGAGCCTGGACCGCCAAGGACTGCTACCGGCCATTACCTTCATCTTCTCCCGTGCCGGCTGTGACGGGGCAGTCGCCCAGTGTGCCGCCGCCGGGCTGTGGCTCACAACGGAGCGCGAGCAACAGATCATCGCGTCCCGGGTCGATGAGGCCAGCCGCGAGATTCCCGCCGACGACCTCGATGTCCTGGGATTCTGGAGCTGGCGTGACGGACTGCTCCGCGGGCTCGCTGCACACCACGCCGGTTTGCTGCCGACCTTCAAGGAAGTCGTGGAGACGCTCTTCGCCGATGGCCTGGTGAAGGCCGTTTTTGCCACGGAGACCCTCGCGCTGGGCGTCAACATGCCAGCCCGCTGCGTTGTCCTGGAGAAGCTCGACAAGTTCAACGGCGAAGCACATGTCAACATCACCGCGGGGGAGTACACCCAGTTGACCGGGCGTGCCGGAAGGCGTGGAATCGACGTCGAAGGCCACGCCGTGGTCCTTTGGCAACCGGGTACTGATCCCGCCGCCGTCGCCGGCCTCGCTTCGCGGCGCACCTATCCGCTCAACTCGAGCTTCCGTCCCACGTACAACATGAGCATCAACTTGATTGCCCAGTTCGGCCGGCCCCGGGCACGGCAAATCCTCGAGTCGTCGTTCGCCCAGTTCCAGGCGGACCGCTCCGTGGTGGGGCTGGCCCGGCAGGTTCGAAGCCGCGAAGAGTCGCTGGCCGGCTATGCGGAATCCATGAAGTGCCACCTGGGCGACTTCACCGAGTACGCCAAACTCCGGCGGGACCTTGGCGAGGCCGAGCAGTTTGCCTCACGCAGCACCTCGCGGGCCCGCAAATCGCTGACCGTGGACTCCTTGGCCCGGCTCATGCCCGGCGACATTGTCAAGGTTCCTGGCGGGCGCACGCCGGGTTACGCCGTCGTGCTCAACGCCGATCCCAACTCGCGTGAACCGCGGCCCGCTGTCCTGACGGAAGACAATCAGTTGCACAGGATCGGTGCCCACGAAGTCGAGGGGCCGGTTGCTCCTGTGTCCTGGATCCGGATTCCCAAGTCGTTCAACGCGAAGCTGCCCAAATCCCGTCGTGATCTGGCATCCGCCATGCGGAACGCCGTGCGCGAGGGACGTCCGCCGGCCCGCGGCACGAACCGGAGCGAGGACTTCGGCCGGGCACGTTACATGCCGGACCAGGAAAAGAAGATCGCGGACCTCCGCCGGGCACTGCGCGCCCATCCTTGCCACGGCTGCAGCGAGCGCGAGGACCATGCCCGTTGGGCCGAGCGCTGGTGGAAACTGCGCCATGAAACCGATGGGCTCGTGCGGCAGATCCAGGGCCGTACCAATACGATCGCGAAGACATTTGACCGCGTCTGCGATGTCCTCGCCGCCTACGGTTACCTCCAGACGTCCGACGCCGGCCATGTCACCATCAGCGCGGACGGCCAGCGCCTGCGCCGCATCTACGGCGAAAAAGACCTGCTGATCTCGCAATCCATACGGCAAGGGGCCATCAAGGACCTCGATGCCGCCGAGCTGGCCGCGCTGGCCAGCACGATGGTCTACCAAGCCAAGCGCGACGATCGCGGCCTGCGGCCCAAAATGCCGTCCGTATCCCTCGAAACATCCGTGGACATCGTGGTGCGTGAGTGGTCTGCGCTGGAGGACGTCGAGGACAAGAACAGGCTGCCGTTGACCGCTGAGCCGGAACTGGGACTCGTGTGGCCCATCTTCAAATGGGCCAAGGGCCGCCATCTTCAAGAGGTTCTCAGCGGCACCGACCTCGCTGCGGGCGACTTTGTGCGCTGGGCGAAGCAAGTGATCGACCTGTTGGACCAGATGGCCAAGATTCCAGGGCTCGAACGGCGCCAGACCAAGATGTGCCGCGAGGCGATCGACTTGGTCCGCCGCGGCGTCGTCGCGTATTCCAACGTCTCCTGACCCACCACTGATTCCCAGCAAGGAGCATTTCCATGACCCATCCAGGCGTGCCCGCCGATACCCGTCCCCGCAAGGTCACGATGTACCGGAACGGCTCCGTCTACACGGCCGCCGATCCCTTCGCGACCGCAATGCTGGTTGACGGCGACACTGTCGCCTGGGTTGGTTCGGAGCAGGCAGCTACCTCGATCGCCGATTCTTCGATGGAGGTCATCGATCTCCGGGGGGCCTTGCTGGCGCCCGGTTTCGTGGACTCGCACATGCACCTCACGGAGACCGGAATTGCTTCGGATTCCCTCCAACTGGCCGGGGTCCACTCCGCACGGGAACTGCTCGACGCCGTCGCCCTGGCCGCCAAGGCTCTCGGCACCACCGCCGCCGTGCTTGGCCACGGTTGGGACGAGTCCGTGTGGCACGAAAGGACGCTCCCCACGCCCGAGGAGCTCGACCGCGCCGCCGGCGGGCGCAAGGTGTACCTGGCGCGAGTGGATGCGCACTCGGCCCTTGCCTCATCCTCCTTGGCGTCCGCGGCCGGCCTGGACGGCATCGACGGGTACGACGGTTCAGCGCACGTCCTGAGGGCCGCCCACACTGCTGCCCGGCTGGCTGCCAGGCAGTTCCCCGACGCCGAACGCCGCCGATACCAGGAACTGGCCCTCCGCGAGGCCGCCGCCAACGGCTATGTCGCCTTGGCCGAAATGGCGGCACCGCACATTTGCAGTGTCGAAGACCTCCGGATGTCCGCGTCGTGGAACTCCGCATCGTGGAATGAGGGCAGGGCGGGCGTCCCCGGAATCCTTCCCTATTGGGGCGAACTGGCCACCTCGGCCGAGCACGCCTCTGCCATCCTGGAAGGCTTGGGCGTTGCCGTCCTTGGCCTGGCCGGTGATTTGAACATCGACGGTTCCATCGGATCGCGAACGGCCGCGATTAGCGCAGACTACGCCGACGCGCCGGGCCACCGCGGAAGCCTCTATGTCTCCGTCGACGAAGCCGCCGGCCACCTTGCCGCCTGTTCAGCGCTCGGCATCCAGGCAGGCTTCCACGTCATTGGCGACGCGGGACTCAAAACGGCGCTCGATGCCTTGGACCGTGCCGCGTCGGAAGTTGGGGAGCAGAGGGTACGTGCCGCTGCGCACCGGCTCGAACACGTGGAAATGGCGGACGCCGACGATCTCGCCCGGCTGGCGAAGTATTCGATTACGGTGAGCGCACAGCCCGCCTTCGACGCCGCCTGGGGCGGGCCAGGGAAACTGTACGAGCAGCGCCTGGGGGAGCGAAGCCTGGCCATGAACCCCTTCGCTTCGTATTACTCCAAGGGCGTGCCGGTCTGCTTTGGAAGCGATAGTCCTGTCACCCCGTTGCGCCCCTGGTCCAGCGTGCGGGCATGCTTGGAACACAGCAATCCGGATCAACGCATCTCGGCGCGGGCTGCGTTCCTCGGACACACCCGGGCCGGTTGGCGGGCCAGCAAAGAGCGCAATCCACTCATGGGGCAATTGGTCCCCGGGGCCCCGGCAAGTTTTGCGGTGTGGGAAGTCGAAGAACTGATGGTGCAAGTTGCCGACGACCGCGTCCAGTCCTGGTCCACTGATCCGCGAGCACGAACGCCCCTCCTCCCCGCGCTGGACAGCGGCAGCGATCCCGCTTGCCTGCTGACCGTGCGCGAAGGCCAGGAGATCTTCGCGAGTGAAACTTTGCGGTCATAGTTGCAGATCGTTTGCTGGTCCTGAGGGCCCCTGACCTGCGTGTATGAACAAAGCCCCAGCTCAGGCGGCGCTTGACAGGATTTGTGAAGTCCGTAGCATTTAGGGTCAACAGGCTTCCACAGGGAACACCTGGTTGTCTGGCCGCGGTGGGGTCCGCTGCCAAAAACAGTCAACGGACCCGTTTTCCAAGACCGCGGCACTCGTAGTGGGCAGGTCCACGGTGCTGCAGAAAACGGTTCGGCCTCGAGTTCAACACGCGGGCCGGCACTGGACCTGGGCTTGTGGACCTGCCCGCGGCCACGCGCGACTTGTGTGGCGGAAGCCACAAGTGGCCCGGGTGCGTCAAGTTGTCGTCCTATAATGGAGAGTTGCGCCTGAATGCCAGCCACGCTGCTGCTCCGGCCCACTGACCGCTCCATCAAGGAAAGGCCTCTTCTTGCGTGTCCTGACGATCATCCCCACGTACAACGAGCTGGAATCGCTACCCAAGACCCTTGGACGGCTGCGCGCGGCTGTGCCCGCCTCCGACGTCCTGGTTGTCGATGACAACAGCCCTGACGGCACGGGACAGCTCGCCGACAGCATCGCCGCCGAGGACAGCCAGGTCCATGTCCTGCACCGCAAGGGCAAGGAAGGCCTCGGGGCCGCGTATATTGCCGGATTTAAGTGGGGTATGGCCGCAGGTTATGACGTCCTCGTTGAGATGGACGCCGATGGTTCGCACCAGCCAGAGCAACTGCCGTTGCTGCTGGACGCGATCAACGATGGCGCCGACCTCGCCATGGGCTCACGCTGGGTTCCGGGTGGCGGCACGGTGAACTGGCCCCTCTACCGCCAGGCGATTTCACGCACGGGCAGCACCTATGCCCGGCTCATGCTTGGCTTGAAGATCAAAGACATCACCGGCGGCTACCGTGCGTTCCGCCGCAGCACCCTTGAGGCGCTCAAGCTGGACCAGGTCGAATCGGTTGGCTACGGCTTCCAGGTGGACTTGGCATGGCGGGTCGCCAAGCTCGGCCTGAAGATTGTTGAACGCCCCATCACCTTCGTGGAGCGCGAGCTCGGGGCCTCCAAGATGAGCGGCAACATTGTTGTTGAGGCCATGATCAACGTCACCAAGTGGGGGCTGGCCTCCCGTTGGGCCGCGTTGACTGGGAAGAAGACTCCGGTCTCAAAGTAGGCCAAACAGGCAATGGCCGGGTCCGCGCTCTGAAAAGAGTGCGGACCCGGCCATTTCTGCAGCTCGGCGCTATTTGGGATGTGGTTGCCGGATGGGGCGCCGGCGTGTAGCTTAGGCGATGCCAAGCAAGCTTAGTATTACCCGCCACCGCCGGGTCCGCGGTTCAGCAGGAGGTACAGCAGTGGGTATCGGATCATCCATCTTCCTTATTGCCATCGGCGCTATTCTGGCCTTCGCCATCCCCGGAGACGTCGTGTCATTCATCGACCTCCACATGGTCGGCTACATCCTTATGGTCGCTGGCGTCATCGGCCTGATCGTTTCCCTCGTTGTGTTCGGCCCGCGCCGGACCCGTCGAATCACCGAAAGCCGCGCCACTGTAGACCCGGCAACCGGGGAACGAATCGTGACGAGGGACAGCCGCGATAGCGGACTCTAGCAACCGTCGTTGCCGTCGGGACCGTTCTTAGCCGCCATTACCCTTGCCGTTGCCCTTGCGGTGCCCTGGGGCCGGTGCTACGGGAACCGGCGCAACCGGCGTCGATGGCTCAATGCTCGGTGACGGCGTTGGCGTTGAGGCGCTGGGCGTGGGCGTTGCCGAGACGGACGGGGCCGGGGCGGCGGGAGCAGGCGGCTGGAAGGCGCTCACACCAACGATCACCAGGGCGGTGGTGAGAAGTGCCGCGCCGACAGCCCACGCAAGTCTGCGCGCGCGGCTTACGTGCTTCCCTCGCCATTCGCGCCTGTTTCCTACGGCCGGACCGATCGCGGCGCCATCGCCCGCGTTTTCGCCTGGCGCTGCCGCGGGCTGCACCCGCATCTGGATAGTTGCCTTTGCTGTGCGGGGCGGGCGATCGGGCATACGGGGAAGGCTCTGCGTCGCTCCGTTCGGGGCAACGGGCGTCGCCGCGGGGACGCCGGAACTGAAGGCATCCCGGAGTGCTTGCTCAACCTCCAGTGCGCCGGGACGCGCAGAGGGCTCAGTCGATGTCATGGCGGTCAGGAGGTCAACCCACCGCGTCCCAAGGACCTGCGGCACACGGGGTGGGCGGTGGAGCCTGGCAACGGCCGACTCCACGCTGGTTCCCGGGTATTCGAGCTTTGCGGTCAGGCATTCGAGGAGCAGGAGTCCGAGGGAGTAGATGTCGCTGGCCGGTCCGAGGGCAGAGCCGGTGGCCTGTTCCGGGCTCAGGTATGCGGCGGTTCCCACCATCGTGCCTGTTGCGGTGAGGCGCGTTCCCTCGATGATGCGGGCGATTCCGAAGTCGGTGAGCTTAGGCCGGATGGGGGATCCTACGGGGGCATCAGCCAGGAGGACATTCGCTGGTTTGATATCGCGGTGGATGATCCCGCGCCCATGGATGTATTCCAGGGCAGACGCCAGATCCGCTCCTATGTGGGCTACGTCCCGGGTCGTCAGCGGTCGGTCCCGCAATCTGGCGTACAGGTCAGGACCGTGAATCAGTTCCATAGTGAGGAATGTCCGGGCATGCTCCGGGTCCCGATGGTCGGTACCGGCGTCGAAGAGAGTCACGAGCGACGGATGGTTGAATGTCGCAAGGAGCCGCATCTCGTTTTCATGCCGGGCGAGCTCGTCCGGCCCGCTGAGCAGGGGAGCAAAGAGCTTTAGCGCCACGTCGCGGCCTAGCCTCTCGTCCTGCGCCCGGTACACCGACGCGGTCGCGCCGCGGCCGATCAGCGTTCCCAGCCTGTACCTACCCGCAACAAGAGCCTCGCTGTCCCCAGTGATAGGGCCATCCGGCACGGTTTCACCTCGCATTCTTTGAACCGACGGAGCCCGTACAGTCTAGGCCCCCTTGCCGGGACGTGGACATTCGTCCCCTCTGGGGTAATCGTCCCGGACGAAGGGAAAGTTACGGTTCGGCCTGGCGGGCCAGGTCGAGGGTTGTCGAAATGACGGCCACGCGCTGCTCCACTGTCTCAGCCAAGCCGCGCCATGGTCCCGGGAACGGTTGTCACGATGTGCTCATCGACTGACCGGTTCACCGTTGCCGAGGAGTCGCAGCTCATCGCGCCGGGGGAGCCCCTCCCAGTCGCCGGGCACAAGGCACACAAAAGCCCCCGTGCTCACTGCTGTCCGAAGACGTTCCTCCGCGCCCAGGCCCTCTACGAATTCGGCGAGGTATCCGGCCACGAACGCGTCGCCGGCGCCCACGGTATCGAGGACGTCGATTGCCATCGCCTCCTGTCTGAAGAGTTGGCCGTCGATGAATGCCAAGGCGCCATCTGCACCCAGCTTGATAACCACTTGGCTCGGACCCATGGCAGCGATGCATCGGGCGGCCTCTTCGGCGTCGCGGGCTGTCCCGATCGCGACTTCGGCCTCCTCAAGGCCCGCGAAAACGATGTCGACATGCGCGATAATCTCGCGGTAGGCGCGTCCGGCGGTCCCGGCGTCCCAGAGCTTGCTGCGGTAATTCAGGTCGAAAGAGACCGGAACGCCGGCTGCTTTGGCCGCGGCGATAGCGTAGTGAAGGGTGGAAGCGGCCTGCGGAGAGAGTGCCGGGGTGATCCCGCTGACATGGAGCAACGCCGCCCCCGCAATCAGCCGTTCGTCGACGTCGTCGGGCGCAATCCGGGAACCCGCACTGCCGGAGCGATAGTACGCAACCTTCTGGGCTGTCGGGGTCCGGCGTTCCTTGATCATCAGGCCGGTGGGCGCGTCGTCGTCCACCGTCACGTGGACGACGACGCCCTCGGCGCGGATCTCCCGCTCCACAAGCTGGCCGAGCGAATCCGCCCCGATCCGGCCGCACCAGACAGCCTGGACACCCAAGCGTTGCAGGCCAATGGCCACGTTCGATTCAGAACCTCCGATGCCAAGGCTCAAGGTGGACGCATGGGCCAGCGGGCCGGCCTTGTCCGAAGCCATGAGCGCCATGGTTTCGCCAAGGGTGACGACGTATGTTCCATGACTCATAGGGATTCACGTGCCTCATCAACGAGCTTGCGGACCCGCCGCGCCCGCGTGGTCAACTCCGGCAGGCTCCCGCCCTTGAAGACATCGCCGAGGAGCGGCCCTCCGAGGCTCACCGCCAATGCGCCTGCGCGAATCCATGCAGGTACGTCTTCGATATTGACGCCGCCTGAGGGGACCACTTGGATGTCAGGGAACGGCCCGCGGACTTGCGATATGTAGCCGGGCCCGACCGTAGAGGCGGGGAAGAGTTTGACGGCGGTGGCGCCCAGCTTCCAACCAGTGTGGAGCTCGGTGGGGGTGAGCCCGCCAGGAAAGACGGGCACGCCGCGTCGAGCGCAGGCGGTGATGACGTCCGGTTCGGTGATGGGCGTGACGATGTATGCGGCGCCCAGGTCGAGCGCCGTTTCGGCTTCGGCAGGAGTGGTCACCGTGCCGACGCCGATTTCCACGGCATCACCGAAGCGGTCCAGTAACAGCGGAAGCTCCTCGAACACCCCCGGCGTGCTCAAGGTCAACTCAATACTGAGCACACCGCCGTCCCGAAGGGCTTCGATGACGGGGCTGTAGTCCTTGGCATGCTTGGCCCGCAGCACTGCCACGACCCTGGTGTCGCGGAGGATGGCGGATGGCGCCGGACGGGAGACGGTGTCCGGGGTTTCGAGATGGAACATGGATGTCCTTCGTGCGGTGGTTGGCTGGCGGGCCTTCTCGACGGCGGCACTTGCCGCCGTCGAGGCCCTTCGGGTGCTATTAGGCGTGCTGCGCTTCGGAGGTCACCGGGACAATCCCGCTTTTGCTGTGGGCGGCGTCCTCGGGGTCCGTGAGGTCGCGGTTCAGGGTTTCCGGTGACATGCGGGTGGCGATGAAGCTGATCAGCATGGTCGCCGACATGTAGATCGCCACAGGAATCCATGAGTTGCTAAACATGCCCAGCAGGGCAGCGCAGATCATGGGAGCGATGCCTCCGCCGATGATGGAAGAGAACTCGCGGCCCAAGGTGACACCCGCGTAACGGTAGCGGCTGCCGAAGATCTCCGGGAAGTAGCTCATGTGCACGCCGACCACGCCCTGGCATGCCAGGACGAAGCCGACCACAATCACCAACACGATGGCTACCGGCGAGCCGGTGGTCAGCAGCAGGAACGCTGGGGCGGGGAACAGGATGAGTGCCCCGGTGATAAGTGAGACGACGCGCCGGCGCCCGATCTTGTCGGACAGGATTCCGAAGGAGACGGCCGCGACGCCGCCGCAGAGCGAACCGATGAGGAGCACGGGGGGAATGAACTTCGGGTCCGTTCCAATCACGGTGATAAGGTACGAGGCCATGAACACCTGGATGGTGTAGGACTGCGTGCTGACTCCGAGGTTCATCAGGATGACGCGCAGGACGTTGGCCTTGCCGTACTTGGCAACTTCCCGCAGGGGTGCCGGGGGTTCCGTGCGGGCCTGCTTGATCTCTTCGAAGACCGGTGATTCGTCCAGCTTGCGCCGGATGACCAGCGCTGCGATGGTCACGAAGATGCTGGAGAGGAAGACGAGCCTCCAACCCCACGTGAGCATGTCGTTGGGTGCCAAGGACTGCGCCGCGATCCACACGAGTGCGCCGAGCGCCGTTCCTGCGGCCGCGCCAACCATGATCAGCGAGGCCAGCTTGCCCCGGGTTCCAGGGGCTGCGGACTCCGTGAGCAGAGTTGCGCCGCCTGATTGTTCAGCACCGGCGCCGAAGCCCTGGGCAGCGCGGCAGAGACACAGCAGCACCGGCGCAAAGAGGCCGATCTGGCCGAAGGTCGGCAGGAGCCCGATCGCCAGCGTCGCCCCGCCCATGAGCAGCAAGGTGACCACCAGGACCCACTTGCGGCCGAGGCGATCACCGAAGTGGGAGAAGAAGATTCCGCCGAGCGGGCGGAACAGGAATCCGACGGCGAAGGTGCTGAAGCTGGCCAGTAGCGCTGCGGCGGGCGAAATGTTCGGGAAGAACAACTTGCTGAAGACGAGTGCCGACGCGGTGCCATAGATGACGAAATCGTAGAGTTCCAGCGTGGTGCCGATGAGCCCGGCGACGGCGGCTTTCCGGACCTTGCTTTGGTCCACCGGCGTGGGCGGGAGGTTTGCTGCTGTGGTCATTTCCATACTCCTTTGAATGGATGTCCGCTGGCCCGTACGTGGGCCGAGTCAGTAGGTGATGAGGACTTTGAGGTTGGTGGGGTCTGCCACGGGGGCGGTAAGTGCGGCCGCCGCGTTGGCGAGGGGATATGTGGCGGTGATGATGGAGCGAAGGTCCACCACCCCGGAGGAGGCGAGCTGGATCGCCGTCGGGAACGCGTTGGCGTAACGGAACGCGGTCACCAGGTCGATTTCAAAACGTTGGAGGAAACCGAGCGGGATCCCGTCGACCGTGGGGCGGGCTTGGCCGACCACGGTGGCCCGGGCTGCCGGCGCGAGGGTGTAGATGCCGTCGGCCAGCGCGCGGGTGTTGCCTGAGCATTCGATCAGGCGATCCATGTCTTTCAGATCCAAAGCGGTGACCGAGGTGTTGATGGTCCGGGTGGCGCCGAACCGGGCGGCGACAGCGAGGCGATCGTCGTTGACGTCGGTCACGATGATCTCCGACGCGCCGCGGGATGCCGCCACTTGGGCCACGAGCAGCCCGATCGGTCCGGCGCCCGTGATCAGTACCCGGTGCCCGGCTTGGACTTGGGCGCGTTCAACCGCCCAGACGGCGACGGCGAGGGGCTCGATCGCTGCCCCGATCTCGGCCGGGATGTTGGCCGGGAGTTCGTGGAGGGCGGCTTCGGGCACCACCACGTGGCGGGCGAACACCCCGTCCGTGGGCGGGGAACCGAAGCACGTCCCCGTCGGGCACACGTTGTAGCGTCCGGAGAGGCACGTTGGGCAGTCCCGGCACGGGAGCGCCGGTTCAATCACGACGGCGGTGCCCGCGGCAATGCCGGCTGCTTCACCGCATGCGATGACGACGCCGGCTCCCTCGTGGCCGAGGGCAGTGGGCTGGTGGAGGACATTGGTGCCGTTGCGGCCGTCAGCGAAGTAGTGCATGTCCGAGCCGCAGATTCCGCCGGAGCGCATTTCTACCAGGACATCGTTCGGCCCCAGGGTCTTCAGGGGTTTCTCTTCAATACGGAGATCTCCTGCGCCGTGGAGCACGGCGGCTTCCGTGGCCAGCGGCAGGGAGGATCCGTCAGTGCGGCGGACAGTTTGGGTGGTCATCGGATGCTCCGGGTCTGTGCGGGAAGAAGTGATGTTGACTCGACCGCCGCGTTTGCGGCGGCGAGGGGGCCTTGCCGGTGGATGATGTCGATGAACTCGCCGGTGCGCCGGATGAAGCTTTCACGGGTCGAGAGTTCGTCACCGAGAAGATGGTGCTCGCCGAGCACCTTTGCGGCGAGCTCCCGCCCGGAGCTTGATCCCTTTGCGAGCTCCTGGAGTGTCTCGCGGGCGGGGTCTTGCATCTCCTTGGCATGGTTGCCGGGTTCGAATCCCTGAAGCGGCGCGATGCATGAGAGATACGCCGCGACGGTGAGGGCAAGGTAGTGGGGCATGGCGCCGGCGTCGAGCATTTCCAAGGCGGGAATCGGGATCCGCTGGCGAAGCTTGACGGAGCCGTCGCTGCCTACCTGGCTGGTCCGGTGCCCCAATGCCGAGTTGCGCCACCGCGAGAAGAGTTGCTCCTCGTAGGCCTCGACGTCGACGGCTCCGGGCACAGTGACGCTCGGCAGGTACTCGTCGCGGAGGACCCGGCGGGCGGCGGCTTCGATGTAGTCGATGCCCGTCGCGTCCGGAATGGTGGCTGCACCGGACAGGGCCCCGAGGTACGCGATCAGGGAATGGGTGCCGTTCAAGAGCCTGACCTTGAGCTGCTCATAGGCTGCGACGTCGTCCGTGAAGATCGCGCCTCCGGCCTCCCACGCAGGGCGGCCGGCTATGAAGTTGTCCTCCAGGATCCACATCGTGAAGGGTTCGGCCGGGACGGGGATCTGGTCCGCGTAGCCGAGTTGTTCGGCGACGAGGCCACGGTAGTGGTCCGTCGTGGCGGGCACGATCCGGTCCACCATGGATGACGGGAAGGTGACGTTGGCGTCGATCCATCGCAGCGTCTCGGCGGCCTCGCCGGCCGGGAGCAATGAGGCAAATTCGCGGACGAGCCGTTGGGTGTGGTGCCCGTTGTCCGCGAGGTTGTCGCAACTGAGGACCGTCACTGGTTTGCCGTGGGTTCGTGCCCGCTGCTGAAGCCCGCGGACGATCTGCCCGATCGGGGTGTAGGGCGCAGGGCCGTTGGCGAGATCGTGCTGGACGTCAGGGTCGGCAACGTTCAGCGAGCCCGTTGCCGGGCTGTAGGTGTAGCCGTTTTCCGTAACCGTCAGTGACACGATGCGCGTGGTCTCGGCACCGATGACGGCCACGACGCGCTCCGGTTCCTGTGCTGCGACGAAGGCGTCCGTGTGCACGCGCGGGGTCGAGAACTTCGATCCCTCGGGCGAGATTTCCACCACGGTGTAGAGCATGTCCTGGGCGTGCATGGCATCGGTGATGGCTGAGGAACGGCTGGAAATTCCGATGATCCCCCAGTCACCGCCGTGGGCGGCTATGGCGGCTTCCGTGTACACGGCCTGGTGTGCGCGGTGGAAGTTTCCGAAGCCGAGGTGCACGATGCCGGGAGCAGGGGCGACGCTTCGGCGAAGGATTCCGGGCGTTTCCGCGCTCAGCGGCGGCAGGATTGACGTGGCCATGTTTCACCAGTCCTTCATGGAGCCGTCGAGCTCCCGCGCGATGGGCAGGTAAGCCTGCGTGTACGGGAAGCGGGCTGCGGCTGCTTCGTCCACCCGGACGCCCAGGCCGGGCTCGTCACCTGGGTGCAGGTAGCCGTCTTCGAAGCGGAAGCTCGATTGGAAGACTTCCGAGACCAAGGGGTCGTAGCCCATGTACTCCTGGATGGCGAAGTTGCTGGTGGCCAGGCCTAGGTGCAGCGATGCCGAGAGGTTGATGGGGGAGACGTCGGACGGGCCGTGGGGTGCGCCCTTGATCTGGTAGACCTCGGCGAGAGCCAGGATCTTGCGGACGTGGGAGATGCCTCCGGCATGCACGACGGCGGTGCGGATGTAGTCGATGAGCCGTTCAGTGATGAGCAACTCGGTGTCCCAGACGGTGTTGAAGACTTCGCCGATCGCCAGCGGAATGGTGGTCTGCTGGCGCAGCGTGCGCAACAGCCGCTGGTTCTCGGCAGGTGTGGCGTCCTCGAGCCAGAACAGGTCCACGTCTTCCAAAGAGCGGGCCAAGCGGGCGGCTTCGGTGGGGTTGAGCCGGTGGTGGACGTCGTGGAGGAGCTTCAGCTCGGGACCGACGTGCTCACGGACTGCGGAGAGGATCTTCGGGGCGTGGCGCAGGTAGGCAGAGGTGTCCCAGTCTTCTTCGACTGGACCGGCACCGCGTCCGGCCGGTTCATAACTCGCGGCACCCTTGGTGACGCCATAAACCTTGTCGAGGCCGGGGACGCCGGACTGGGCACGGACGGCGCGGAAGCCCTGCTCGCGGCGTTGGTCTATCGAGTCCAGCAACTCCGGAAGGTCCCAGCCGGTGGCGTGCGTGTACGTGAGGATCTTGTCGCGGGCCGCGCCGCCCAGGAGTTGGTAGACCGGAACCCCGAGGGCCTTGCCTTTGATGTCCCAGAGGGCGAGGTCGATGGCGCCGATCGCGGCCATGGTCACCGGCCCGCGGCGCCAGTATGCACCTTTGTAAAAGTATTGCCAGGTGTCTTCGATGCGGTCCGCGTCCCTGCCCAGCAGGGCTGGGGCAAGGTGATCGCGCAGATAGCTCGCGACAGAGAGTTCGCGGCCGTTCAGCGTGGCGTCACCCCAACCGACGATGCCGTCGTCGGTGGTGATCTTGAGGGTGACGAAGTTGCGGCTGGGGCTGGTTACCAGGACGTCGACGTCGACGATTTTTCGGGTCATCGGGAAATCACATTCTTCAGCGGCTGGTTTTTGGAAAGGCGGGTGATGTTTTCGGCGATCTCAAGCGCACGGCTGCGGAAGGTCTCTGCAGTGACGCCGGAGGAGTGCGGGGTCATGATGATGTTGTCCAGCCGGCCGAACGGCAGGGTGGAAGGATCGCCGCGGCCGTCAGTGCCCGGGTATTGGTACCAGACATCGATCGCAGCGCCGGCGATCCGCCGGTCTTTCAGGGCTTCGTAGAGGGCGGTTTCGTCGACGACCGGTCCGCGGGCAATGTTGACGAGCAACCCGTCCGGACCGAGATCGTCGAGTTCGGCCGCGCCCACTATGCCGGTGGTTTGCTCCGTTAGCGGGATGCTGACCACCAGAATGTCCGATTCGCTCAGTGCCTCGCCGAGGCGTTCAGTGGTGCCTGCCCACCGTAAGGAGTTGGCGTGTGCGTCGACGCTTCCGCTGCGGGTGATGGCGATGCCTTCGGCGCCGAAGGCCTTGAGGAGCGACCATGCCGCTCCGCCGATGTGCCCGAACCCGAGGAATGTCACCACAGCGCCGCGCAGTGTTTCCGGCTGGCGGATTTCGGAGGAGTAAACGGACGAAGACCAGACACCGCTCCGAAGCGCCGCGTCTTGACCGATCAGGTTGCGACGGAGGGCCACCAAAACCGTGGCGATGTGTTCGGCAATGGAGCTTTCGTGGTGGAAGGTGTTCGCGCACACCGCCCCTGCGGGCAGTGCGGACGCGTCGATACCGTCGTATCCGGCACCGCCCACGTGGACCAGGCGCAAGTTGCCCGCGGCCGCGCCCATGGCTTCGGTGAAACGTGGCCCGACGTAGACGTCGGCATCTTTGAGGTCGGTGAGCACCGCATGCTCGCTCCAGCTGTCGTGCCAGGAGGCAAGGGCGCCCTCGGGAAGCGCGGTTTCGAAAGTGGAGCGGTGGGGCATCAGGTTGGGGTCTGCGATGACGATTCTCATGGTTACTTTCCCTGGAGGGCTTGCTCTGCGGTGCGCGCGGCAAAAGTGGAGCCACGCACGATGAGTTGTGAACTGAGGTGCACGGCTTCAGTTGCTGTCGGCTTTCCGGCCATCTGCTCCAGGAGGAGCTCAAGGCTGAGGGCGCCGCTTCGGTCAATGGGTACGCGGATGGAGGTGAGCCCCGGTTCTGCCGCGGCGGCAATGTCGAGGTCGTCGATGCCGACAACGCTGATGTCCTCCGGGCAGTGGTAGCCGAGGGTCCGGGCGCCGGCGAGCATGCCGATGGCGACCAGGTCGTTGTAGGCAATAACAGCGGTGGCACCGCTGGCGACCACGGAAGCCGCCGCGGCCAGTCCGCCGTCGACCGTTGCATTCTGGTTCCCCACGGTCACGAGTTCGATGCCCCAGTCGGCGCAGAAGCGGGTGATCGCTGCACGGCGTTGGCCGTTGGCCCACGACGACGCGGGTCCGGGGATATAGGCGAGCTTGCGGTGGCCGAGTGCATAGAGATGCTCGACGGCTTGGCGGATTCCCTCGCCGGCTTCCATGAGCACCCGCGCGGCGTGCTCGGCCTCGCCATTGATGACCACCAGCGGCGCGCTACCGGCGAGATTGTGAATCTGCTCGGAAGGCAGGCGGGGCGAGCAAAGGATGATCCCATCCACGCCCGTCGCGAAGGATTCGAGATGTGCCTGTTCCCGCGAGGAGGACTCGGAGGTGTCGGCGAGGACCATCCGGTGGCGGCCGTGCCATGCCTGGTCCTGGATGGCTTTGATGAGGGCGGCGAAAACCGCATTTGAAATGTCGGGGACGATGACGCCGAACGTCCGGCTGCCCGTCACTCCGGGCACGTCGTATCCCAACTGCTCGGCCGCGGCCATGACCTTCTGCCGCGTTTCGGCTGCCAGCCGGCCGGGGTCTCCGAATGCCCTCGACGCCGTTGCCAGGGAGACCCCCGCCAGCTTTGCGACATCCGTGAGTTTTGCCGACATCTGTCCTCCAGTTGCTTCGTTGAAACCTTGTCCTGCAAGTATGGAAAGACTTGTACAAGTTTGTCAATGGTTTGCACAAGGTTGTTGGGACTGCCGGCTTGCCTGGATCCGTTGAGGGTCGCGTAGCTGCGGAGTAGGGTGGCCACACCCACCTCGCACCACCAATTGAGGAGCGACCATGTCACATCTCAAACTTCGACTGGCCACCATGACGGCAGTACTCGCGCTAAGCGTGACGAGCGGCGTCGTCACCAACCCTGCCTTTGCCGATCCGCGCCAGACTGAAAAGACCGCCACCGCCACCGGATACGGCGGCGCGGTCAGCACCGTAGACCCAGAAGCATCCGCTGCCGCCATCGAGGTCCTCCGCAAGGGCGGCAACGCAGCCGACGCTGCCGTCGCCGCCGCCGCGACGCTGGGCGTGACCGAACCGTACAGTGCCGGGATCGGTGGTGGCGGCTACTTCGTGTTCTACAACGCGAAGACCGGCAAGATCGGCACCATCGACGGGCGCGAGACCGCGCCGGCGGCGATGCCCCACGACGCGTTCATCGATCCCGCCACGGGGAAGCCGTACAACTTCACGCCCGAGCTAGTTACCAGTGGCGTCTCAGTCGGTGTCCCCGGAACAGCGGCAACCTGGGAGCGCGCCCTGGACCGTTGGGGTACTTTGAGCCTTGGAGATGCCCTCCAGCCGGCAATCAAGGTTGCGAGCCGCGGCTTCGTCGTCGACCCAACTTTCCGCCAACAGACTCTCGACAACAAGCTCCGCTTCGCGGCGTTCAGCTCCACCAGCAAGCTGTACCTACCAGGAGGCGACGCACCCGCCGTCGGCAGCGTCTTCCAGAACCACGACCTCGCCGCGACCTACCGGCTCCTCGCGAAGGAGGGCATCAGCGCCTTCTACGACGGCCCGCTGGCCGCCGAGATCGCGGCAACAGTCCAGGCCCCGCCGAAGACTGCCACCACCACGCTTCCCGTCCCCGTGGGGCACATGACCACAGCCGACCTCGCCGCCTACAAGGCCCTGGACCAGGCGCCCACCCACGTCGACTACCGCGGCCTCGACGTCTACGGCATGGCGCCGTCGAGCAGCGGGGGCACCACCGTGGGCGAGGCGCTCAACATCCTGGACGCGGTCAACCTCTCGGAAATGTCCAAACCCGCCGCCCTGCATCACTACCTCGAGGCGAGCGCGCTCGCGTTCGCCGACCGTGGAAAGTACGTTGGGGACCCGGCCTTCGTCGATGTTCCTACGGAAGCGCTCACCGACCCGATCTTCGGCAAGGAACGCGCCTGCCAGATCGACCCGCTGCACGCGGCCACGAAGCCCGTCGCACCGGGGGATGTGACCGGGTACGACGGCGTGTGCCCGGCTTCCGCGGCCGCGCTCGCCGATGAGAAGGACACCGAGAACATCTCGACGACCAACATGACGGTCGCGGACAAATGGGGAAATGTGGTCGAGTACACACTTACCATCGAGCAGACCGGCGGATCGGGAATCGTAGTGCCCGGGCGGGGCTTCTTGCTCAACAACGAGCTGACCGATTTCTCGACCGTCTACAACGCGACTGATCCGAACCGGATCGAGCCGGGCAAGCGCCCGCGCTCCTCGATGTCCCCGACCATCATCCTCAAGGATGGCAAGCCGTTCCTCGCCCTCGGTTCACCCGGTGGATCGACCATCATCACCACCGTGCTGCAGACGATTCTGAACAGGGTGGACTTGGGCATGAGCATCTCCGATGCGATCGCTGCCCCGCGTGCTTCGCAACGGAACACCGCCAAAGTGACGGCCGAGCCGGACTTCATCACGGCGTATGGGAGTCAATTGACACCGTTTGGCCATCAGTTCACGCCATCGGGTGATGCTTTCACCTCGGCCGCGGAGATCGGTGCGGCAACGGCGATCGAGTTCAGGCCCGGCGGGCTCATGATCGCTGCCGCAGAGCCAGTGCGGCGCGGAGGAGGGTCAGCGATGGTTCTCAAACCGTCGCGATGAGCGATGAATGCGGAATTCGTTCAAGCTGCTGACACCGTGGGTAGCGTCGGAGTAGCTTGTCCCCATGGCTACCGAAGCAACCATCCTCACCGTTGACGGCCCGAACGGTCCTCGCGAAATACGGATCTCCAGTCCTAGCCGGGTCCTTTGGCCGGAGCTCGGCCTGACCAAGCTGGATCTCGCGCGCTATATCGTTGATGTCGGGGAGCCATTCATCTCTGCAAACGGCGACCGGCCGGTCTCGCTGCAGCGCTTTTCGGACAACATCGACGGCGAGCAGTTCTTCTCCAAGAATCCGCCCAAAGGGACACCGGACTTTATCCGATCAGTGAAGGTGGTGTATCCGAGTGCGCGCTCGCATCCCCAATTGGTGCTCGATGAGCCAGCCGCGGCTGTGTGGGCAGTCCAAATGAACACGGTGGTCTTTCACCCATGGCCTTCGCGGGTCGAAAACACGGACAACCCTGACCAGCTGCGGATCGACCTGGACCCGCAGCCCGGAACAGATTTCGACGACGCGATTCCCGCGGCTCTTGCGCTGAAAGGTGTACTCGCGGAGGCCGGATTGACCACCTTCATCAAGACCTCCGGAAACCGTGGGCTCCACGTCTATGCCCCGATCGAGCCTTCGCATGAGTTCTTGGACGTACGGCATGCCGTCATTGCCGCCGCCCGGGAGCTCGAGCGCCGAATGCCGGACAAGGTCACGACGGCCTGGTGGAAGGAAGAACGAGGTGAACGGGTGTTCGTCGATTTTAATCAAGCCAACCGTGACCGGACCATAGCGGGCGCGTACAGTCCGAGGGCGCTCGCTCATGCTTCCGTGTCCTGTCCAATCACGTGGGACGAACTTGAATCTGCGGACCCGAAGAACTTCACCATCCTGACCGTGCCCGGCAGGTTGAAAGCCCTTGGCGATCCGTGGAGTGACATGAATTCCAAAGCAGGGAGGATCGACGTCCTGCTTCAATGGTGGGAACGCGACCTCGGCGCAGGGTTCGGGGAAATGCCGTTCCCGCCTGACTACCCGAAGATGCCGGGCGAACCGCCACGTGTGCAGCCGAGTCGAGCGCGCAGGCACGACTGACTGACAGGCTGGGGAATGTGGCCTCGGCAGACAATGAGTGGGAGAATTAGGGCTGGACCAAAACGGCCGGCGGCGCATCTTGCCTGCTGAGACCCAGGTGAGTCCCCCAGTGCGCCGTCGGTCCTGACGTTACCGACCTCTTACGCCGCGCCGGTCCATCTGGGCGCGGTTGCCGCTCGCCGGAGTTCCCTGGCTCGGGTGCGGAATCCGTCTGCGGCCTTCCGCGGTTCGTCACAGGCCTGGGAAACAGCAGCGTGGGGGATTGCGTTCGGAAGAGCGGTCGCGGCAGGTTCACGTACGCCCGCCGCCGGGCAAAGGTCGGTGACCAGTCCCATGCCTGCACACTCCCGCGCTGCGGCGATGCCGGCGGCAACCGCTGGCTTGTCCTCGTATTGGGTCGAAACGGCAATGACCGCTCCATCAGGTGATTTGAGGCGGAACCTGAAAAAGGAGTCCCCGTCAACAAACACTTCGAATATGCCGGCCACTGCTACCTCCACGGTCTGCGGATCCTGCTCCGTAGCTACTTCACTACGAGCGGGACGGAGCATCGCTGCATTCCTCGTCCGCTGCTCTGGTTGAACAACCACCATGAATCGTTGTTCACGTGATATTCAGTCTGTGCTGACTGCGTCGAGGCTAACAAGACCGGGTGAGTAAACCCTGTGTAAAAGGTGTGCAACCCCCGGGCGGGTCAGCTGCCACTCGCCCGGTTCATCAGGTGCTCGAGCAGGGCCAGTTCCGGGAATCCGGGGTGCCGGGCGATGCTGGCCCTGAGTTTTGCCCGGAGATGTTCCCCGCTTGGCTCGGTTCCGTTCAGGACTTCGTCGATGATCTCCTGCGCTTGCCCACGCAGGGCAGACAGGCTGGCGCTGTCGTCCCCGGGAACCAGAACCGGTTCCGGTTCGACGAGTGGGTCTTCAGATTCCAAAGGTTCCGACATTGCCAGCTCCTGATATTTCATCCCGGCAAGTCCCAGCGGAGTCCGGAATTCGCTCCCCATGCACTCTCGATAGTAATGAGGGTGCCCGGATTGTTCATTGCTTGCGGATCAGAACGATGAAAATGGCAACGAAACGACGATTTGTGACGCGGACACGATGGCGGATGGCTGGGCCCTCTTCATGGGGGCGCCAGCCATCCTGCGTGGCTAGGAGAACCTGCCGGGACGGAAGGTGGAGAGCATGGGGTGCTTGATTCCCGTGAGGATTTCACCCGCCAACAGTTCGCCGACGATGAGTCCGAGCGTGGCTCCGGAGTGCGTGAAGGCGACATAGCAGTCCGGCACTTGATCGAGTTCGCCGAGCACGGGCTCACCGTCGCCCGGAATGGGCTTGTAGCCGATCTTCCAGGACGCCGGCTTGAGCTCGGGATTGCCGGCGATGAGTTTGGATGCCTCGTCGGCGAGTTCCTGGACGATGCCATCAGGGATGCTGAAGGAACCGTCCTCGTGCTCGGTGATGTGCTCTTCGTACCAGTCGTGGTCCAGTGCGAAGGTGTTCCCAGGGTTGGGCCGGATGGCGGCGCGGGGGGTGTTCATGACGGCTTTCACCTCATGATCCACGGCTTTGGTCAGCACGAGCATGGAGACGGGGGAACCGTTGGGGATGTCGACGCCGAGCGGCGCGACGACGGCAGGGGTAGCGGCACCGCAAGCCACCAGGACGGCGTCGGCTGGGTAGGTTTCGCCGGCGACGGTCTCCACGCCGGTGGCGCGGCCGCCGTCGACCGTGACGGAAGCCTTGCCGGCGTTGAGGACAAGCCGGCCACCGCGGGCATGGAATTCTTCCATGAGGAATTCGATCAGGTCCGGAAGGCTGACCCAGCCTTCCCCCGGGTTGAAAATGGCGCAATCCGGCACCGCGCTTGCATTGATTCCGGGGGTGGCGGATTCAATCTCCTCAGGCTTCAGCAGCTTGGAGTCATAACCCACGGATTTCTCGTAAGCGTGGCGTGCTTCCGTCACGGCGTGCTGTCCAGCAGCGTTCCACATGAGGCCGCCGCCGAATTGCAGCCATTCACGCCTTGGATCCGCGGCGAACATTGTGCGGTAGCGGTCGACGCCGGCGAGGCGCAGACGGTGGTAGGGGGTGGAGCGTTCTCCCGCGGAGTTCAACCACGAGAGCGAGCGGCCGCTAGCCTCGCTGGCGAGGCCGCTTTCGGTGAGCAGGGCAACTGACGCGCCTTCGCGGAGCAGGTGCACCGCTGTGGAGACTCCGAGGATGCCGCCGCCGATGACGACGACATGTTTCGTAGAGGGCGTGGAGGACATAGCTCTCCCTTTCGTTTGGGTTTGGTTGTCTGGCCGCGCGGAACCGCGGCAAATCTGAAAGGCCGCCTACGCGACGGCGTGGATTCTTTCGATGACTTTGAGGGTTTCAAGTGATTCCGCGGGGTCCACGGGCAATGGCCTGTCCCCGCGAATGGCTGCCGCAAGTTCGGCATAGAACCGGGGGTAGGCGCCGGTTTCGGCAGGTACGGGCTCATGGTCTCCATCGGTCCCCAGAACGCCCCATGTAGCTACGGGGTCAACGCCATAGGCCGGATCCGACGGCGGCAGGCCGGCTGCGAGGGCCTCCTCCTGGCTGTCCAGTCCCCACTTGGTGTAGCCGGCGTTCGAACCCAGGACATGGAACCTCGGCCCTACTTGGGCAGCCATGCCGTTCATCCACAACCTGGATCGCACGCCTGAGGTGTGGAGCAGCGACACGAAGGCCTCGGTATCGGCGCCCGCCGGGTGCTGTCCGTGATTTGCGGTCTCGCCGTAGCAACCTTCAACGGGACCGAACAACTGGATGGCTTGGTCGATCAAGTGGGCACCGAGGTCATGGAGGATGCCGCCGCCCTCGCTCAAGGACGCGCTGTCACGCCAATTGCCGAAGCCTTCCGGGCGCCACCACTCGAATCGCGATTCAAAGCTCCGGACCTCGCCAAGGCCGCCTTCCCGCAAGACCTTCTGGAGGGTGAGGAAATCGGCGTCCCACCGGCGGTTCTGGAAAACCGTCAGCTGCACGCCGCCGTGGGACGCCCTGGCGATGAGCTCTTCACCGTGAGCCGCTGTTGTGACGAAAGGCTTGTCCACCACCACGTGGAGGCCGTGGGCGATCGCGGCTGCCGCCAGGTCGAAGTGGGTGAGCGGGGGAGTGCCGAGGACCACGAGGTCCAGGTCGGGGGCCAGTGCGAACAATGCTTCCGGGGTGGGGACAATCTGCGCGCCGGGATAGAGCCTTGCCGCTTCCGAGGCACGCCGCGGGTCTGCGGTGACGATGACGTCGAGGGAGTAGCCGGGGTCCGCCGCGACCAGCGGCGCATGGAAGACCTTTCCGGAAACCCCGAATCCGACGACGGCCGTCCGGATGGGAGAGGGGGCAGGGTTCGGCATTACAGCACTTCCGAGAGGAATCGTTGGAGCCGTTTGCTGCGGGGGTTGTCGAAGAGCTCGGCAGGGGTGCCTGACTCCACGACTTCACCCTCATCCATGAACACCACTTGGTCGGCGACCTTCCGGGCGAAGCCCATTTCGTGGGTGACAACCAGCATGGTCATGCCGCGCCGTCCCAGGCCGGCCATGAGGTTCAATACGCCTTTGACGAGCTCTGGGTCCAGTGCGCTCGTGGCTTCGTCGAACAGCATGACCTCGGGTTCCATGGCAAGCGCCCGGGCGATGGCGACGCGTTGTTGCTGGCCGCCGGAGAGATCGCGGGGGCGGTGGTCGGCGCGTTCGGCGAGCCCCACTTCGGCGAGGCTGCGGCGGGCACGTTCCCTGGCTGCGGCCTTGGACATTCCCTTGACGCTCCAAAGTGCCAAGGCCACGTTCTCAAGGGCAGTGTGGTCAGGGAAGAGGTTGAAATGCTGGAACACCATGCCGATGCGGCTGCGCAGGATGTCCGGTTTGACCTTGAGTGTGCTTTCACCGGCAAGGAGGACGTCGCCGCTCTTGGGTTCGTGGAGCCGGTTGACGCCACGGAGCAGGGTCGACTTGCCGGATCCGGAGGGGCCGATGATGCAGGTGGTGGTGCCGGGCGCAACGTTCAGGCTGACATTGCGCAGCACCTCGATGTCCCCGTACGCCATGGTCAAGCTTCTTAGCTCCAGGCTGGAACCGTGGAATGTCTGGACACCAGTGGTGGTGTTGTTGGTGCTGGTGCTGGCGCTCATGTGTTGCTCCCGGTGATTAGCGGCGATGCCGCGTCGAGTTCTGTGACTTCCTTCAGGCCGCTGCTCGGCGCGCTGGGCCGACGGCGGCCTGTGCGGAAGCGGCTGTCGAAGTAGTTCACGAGGTGGGTCAGCGGGACGGTGATGATGAGGTAGAAGACACCGGCCATGACCAGCGGCGACAGGTTTCCGGAGAGCACGGCGGCGTCCTGGCCTACCCGGAAGAGCTCGCGCTCGCCGACCAGCAGGCCGAGGAAGTACACCAGCGAGGAGTCCTTGACGATCGCGATGAACTGGTTCACCAGGGCCGGCAATACCCGGCGGACGCCTTGCGGCACCACCACGAGCCGCATCGATTTGGCGTAGCTCATGCCCAGGGCTCGGCACGCCTCGCCTTGGCCTTTGTCGACGCTTTGGATGCCGGCGCGGAAAATCTCACCGATGTAGGCGCTGGCGATCAGGCTCAGCGCGATGATGCCGAGCGGGTAGGGGGAGGGACCGAAGATCGACTGGCTCAGGCGGGCGAAGCCCTGGCCGATCAGCAAGATGGTGAGGATGGCCGGGAGGCCCCTGAACAGGTCGGTGTAGATGCGGGCAGGGACGCGCAGCCAGGCAGAGGGTGAGATGCCCATGACGGCAACTACCATGCCCAATGCGACGCCGATGATTGTGGCGGAAACCGAAATGATCAGTGTGTTCAGCAGTCCCACAGCGATCAGTTGCGGCAGGACCTCGGCCATTGCGCCGAAATCGAAGAATGTACGTGTGATGGTGCTTAACCAGTCCATGGTTTGCTCTCAGACTTAGGTGGCTGCTGGGCAGGCGGACCGCGAATGGTCCGCCCGCCAACAGGTGATTTACTTGCTAGGCGCGGGGCTGGCGGTCTGCTCAGCCTTGGGCAGGTACTGGGTAGGCATCGGGGAGCCCGGGAACCACTTCTGGTAGAGCTTTTCCCAGGTGCCGTCTTCCATTGCCGCGGCCAGTCCCTTGTTCAAGGCATCCTTGAGGGCGGTCTTGTCCTTGGCCAGTGCGAAGCCGGCCGGTGCGTCAAAAGAGGGAATATCAGCGGCGCTGACCAGCCCGAACTGCTGTTCGTAGGACTTCGCGGCCTCGTAGTCAAGGAAGTGGGCGTCAGCCGAACCGCTGTTCACTGCCGAGATCGCGGAGTTGTTGTCCGGGAAGCGCACCAGGTTTGCAGAGGGGAAGTTTTTCACCGCGTAAGCCTCTTGCAGAGTGCCCTGTACAACGCCGAGCCGCTTGCCGGCGAGTCCGTTGACATCCTTGATCCCGGAGGTTTTGGTCGTAAGGACAGTCAGGTATCCAGCCAGGTAGCCGTTGGAGAAGTCCACGGTCTGCTTACGCTTGTCCGTGATACCGATGGCCGCTACCCCGACGTCGAACTGTCCGTTGGCGACGGCCGGCAGGATCGCCGAGAAGTCTTGTCCGGTAAAGACGACCTTGTCCACACCGGCGCGGTGCGCGACATCCTTGAACAGCTCGACGTCGAATCCCGTGAAGTTTCCAGTGGCGTCCGTGAAGGTGTAGGGCTTGGCATCGCCCAAGCTGGCTACGCGGATGGTGCCGGGTTCGATGAGGCCGTAAGGGTTTCCAGCCGTCGCCGACGAGGCGGGTGTTGATCCGCTGCACCCGCTGAGGGCGAGGAGGGCCGCGACGGCAGCCGCAACGATCACACCCGGGCGGAAGTTCAGTCGTTTAGTCACAGCAAATTTCCAATCATGAGAAGCAGGAAGCGGCCTTAAAGCCTTGCGGATTTCCTCTTGTTGAGTCCGGTCTCAGTGATTAAGATTGAGACCGGACTCACAAGGGGTTGCAAAAAATGTAACCCAAGCCACACTGGCCGTCAAGGCCCCCTTCGGAAGGCATACATGAGCAGCAACGGTTCGAGGCGACGCGAGATTACGGTCGCCGACGTCGCGAAAGCGGCACAGGTGTCCAAGGCGCAGGCTGCACGGGCACTGGGAAATTACGGGGCTGTCAGCGAAGAAGTCCGGGGCCGGGTCCTTGCGGCAGCAGAGGAGCTTTCCTATAGGCCCAACGAGCTGGCCCGCAGCATGAACACGGGGAAATCCAACACGATCGGGGTAGTCGTGGGCGACATTGAGAACCCCCACTTCGGACTCGCAACGAGGGGGATTACGGACACTGCCAAGAAGAGCGGCTACAACGTCATCCTGATCAACACCGATGAGGAATTAGCCGCGGAAGTCGAGGCGGTTCAGGTCCTGCTCGACAAGCGCGTGGACGGACTGATCGTGGCGCCGGCGTCGTCTGTCGAAACAAAACATTTACAGCACGTTCACGAATCCGGGCGGCCCCTGGTGCTCCTGGACCGAAAAGCCGAGGGGCTGGACGTTGAGACCATCGCAGTAAGCATGATCGATATTTCCTACGAGTCCACCCGGTATCTCCTCGAGGCCGGCCACCGCCAGGTCGCTTTTGTCTCCACCCTCAAGACCGACTCTGCGTACCGGGCCGGGATGGTGCTGGATTCCACGCAGATCTCGGAGCGTCTGGAAGGTATGCAGCGCGCCTTCTCGGAAATCGGACTAACGCTCTCGGAGGACCATGTGCGGCTCAACGCCGGCGACGCGGATTCCATCCGGAACATCACCCGCGGACTTCTGCTCATGCCCGAGCCGGTCACCGCCATTGTGGCCTCCGACGGCCTTATAGCGCTCAGCGTCGTCGAAGCCATCCAGGAGCTGGGTCTCGCGATCCCCGACGACGTTTCGTTCCTGATGTATGACGATTTTTCCTGGACACGCCTGACCAGCCCCCCGCTGACCGTCATTGCCCAACCTGTGTACGAAATGGGCGTGGCCGCTGCCAGTGCCCTGATTCGGCAAATCGAGGGGCGGAAGCCCGTGGCCAACGGGCCCGAGTTCTCCGCGCGTCTTATCCGGCGGGGTTCGGTCGCAATGCCGCGTACCGCAAGAGTCTAGGTTCGTTCGACAACGGCCGGCGGCGGCCCGCGGCTTCACACTGGCGGCGCCGTCCCGCCGTCGCGCCGTTGCGTTATCAGTCCATGACCAGATCGCGCGCGGCGGCAGCGATGTGGCGCGCGGAAATACCTGCGGCGTTGAGCAAGTCCTTGGGTTCGCCGGAACCCGGCAGTTCCCTTACGGCGAGAAGTGCCAGATGGAGTTTGGGAGTGTTGGCACTCGCGAGCGCTTCGAGCACGGCCGAGCCGATGCCCCCTTGGGCGTAGTGGTCTTCTGCGACAACTATCCGGCCATCGGTTTCGAGGCACGTCCGGCGCAGGGTGTCGACGTCGATCGGCTTGATGGAGTAGAGGTCGATGACGCGGGCCTTGATTCCCGACTGGGCCAGTTGCTCGGCGGCTGCGAGGCATTCGTGGAGTGTGACGCCGGCGCCGATGAGCGCCACTTGGTCCTCGGGGCTGGCTCCGTGGACCTTGCTTCCGCCAAGGGGGAACTGTTCGTCCGGCCCGTAAATCACGGGATAGGCACCCCGGGTGGCGCGCAGGTAGGAGATTCCGGGCGTGTCTGCCATGGCGCTCACGAGCTGTGCTGTGGACGGGGCGTCGGACGGATAGAGCACCGTGGAACTGTGCACTGCCCGCATGGCGGCAATGTCTTCCAGCGCCATTTGCGAAGGACCGTCCTGCCCGATTTCAGCGCCGGCATGCGTGCCGACGAGCCGGATGTTCACCTCTGAGACTCCGGCCATACGGATGAAGTCGAATGGCCGCGAAACCAGGAAAGCCGCGAAACTTGACGCGAAGGCCACGTAGCCGCGAACCGAGAGACCGATGGCGGCGGCAACGAGTTGCTGCTCGGCAATGAATACTTCGAAATACCGCTCAGGGGCCACCTCCTTGAAGTCTCCTGCGTGAGTCGAATTTCCCACCTCTCCATCCAGGACCACCACGTCGGGCCGAACGGCAAGAGCGGACACGGCGGCGCCAAAGGCGGCCCTGGTGGCCACTTTGTCGCCGACCTTCCAATCCGGAAGTGTGACCGCAACGTGAGTGTCCGGCGTGATTGCTGGAGCGCCGGACTCCGGAGACCGGGTGGTCACGTGGACGCTGCTTGGTCCGCCAAGGGCTGCTATGGCTTTCTCGGCCATGTCTGCAGGTAGCGCTTTGCCGTGCCAGCCGTTTTGGTCTTCGATCTCAGGCACCCCTTTGCCCTTGATCGTCTTGGCCAGAATGACCGTCGGCTTATCAGGATCGCTCCGGGCCCGACTCAGCGCGTCGTCGATCTCTGATAGATCATGTCCGTCGATGATGAGGGGACGGGCCCCGAAAGCCTCAACGCGCCGGGCGTAGGCGTCCATATCCCATTGCAGTTCGGTAGGGCCATTCTGGCCTAGCCGGTTGACGTCGACGACGGCGGTGAGGTTGCCGAGCTTGTAGTAGGCCGCCTTGTCCAAGGCCTCCCAAATCGACCCTTCGGCTAGTTCGCTATCTCCGCATAACACCCATGTGTGGAAGGGCAGTTTGTCCAGGTACCGTCCACCCATGCTTACCCCGACGGCGACCGGCAGCCCTTGTCCCAGCGAGCCGGTAGCCACATCGACCCAAGGCAGCACCGGGGTCGGGTGGCCCTGAAGCCGGGCGCCGAACTGACGGTAGGTGTTCAGCAGCTCATCTTCCTCGACCACGCCCACGGCCCGATACATGGAATACAGGAGGGGTGAAGCATGTCCCTTGGAGAAAATGAGGTGGTCGTTGTTCGGCAAGGCCGGATTATCCCAGTCGTAGCGAAGGTGCCTGGTGAGGAGGACCGCCATGAGATCCGCGGCCGACAACGACGACGTCGGATGACCCGAGCCGGCGTTGGTGCTGCACCTGATGGAATCCACACGCAATTGCGTGGCTAGTGCCCGGATGGAATCCGCTTCTTCGGCTTGCATCGGTGCAGGCCGCAATTCTGGACCTTTTGACATCTCAGTTGCCTTTCATACGCTCCGAGCGGGCGCGCCTGTCCTACGTGCCGGGCTCACAAAATCGTGAGGGGCGGCTCTCCCAAGGGCCGCGAGGGCGGGAAGGGAAGGTCCGGACCCGGCTCGGGGACAGGGGACGGGTCCGGCTCGGGCAGTGGCACCGGCTCGGGGGTTCCCGGGCGGGGCCCGGGTTCAGGCTCCGGGCCAGGGGTCGGGACGGGCGTAGGACCTGGCTCCGGCAACGGGACGGGCTCCGGCGCCGGGCTTGGGCCGGGCTCCCGGGTGGGGTCAGCGTTCGGGTCGCGCGTGGGGTCGGGAGGGAACTCGCTCATTGTTTGCTCCTCGGAGTGTCTTCCGTGGTGTAGTCGCCTTCGATCCGCTCGGCGGACAGATCCGTGACCCGCTCCGTGCCGTAGTCGCCCTCGGTGTACTGGCCAACACGAGGCGCGTCACCGCCGTCGGCCGCTTCCATAGCTGCGGGGGCCGTCAAGTCAGGATCGACGGCGGGCAGTTCCGAGGTGGTGACGACGGGGGAGACTGGTTCCCCAGAGTCGTCGACATCGCCGGCGGCTACGGAGCCTCGCCAAGCTCCGGTCTCATAGCCGCGTTCTTCGATGAATTTCTTGAACTTGTCGAGGTCGGCTGAAACCCGCATATCGTCGATGCCCACCAGGGAGCCGGCCTTTTCGGCAAGGCCCTCCGGCTCCCATTCGATCTCCACACTCACCCGCGTACGGTCCGCACCAAGGGGCTCGAAGCTTACCGTGCCCGCGTTCCTCGGTCCGTCAATGCTGGCCCAGCTGACCAGTGAATCCGGGACCTGCTCCAGGATCTGGGCGTTGAAGTCGCGCTTGACGCCGCCGACCTTGGTGGAAAAATGCAGGGCGGTCTCGTCGATTTGTTCGACCGCTTCGACGCCCTTCATGAATTCCGGGAAAGACTCGAACTGGGTCCATTGGTTGTATGCCACTGAAACGGGAACTTCCACGTCGATTGTTCGGTTAACCGTAGCCATGTTCATGCTCCTTGCTTGCGCTTGTTCCTGCGGAGTTTGGTGCTCGCTTAGGCGATCTAGCCGGCGTCGAATGTTTCGCCGTCGTCGTCTTTCGGGGACTTATCCTCGGGCATCCCTGTTGCATCGCCCTTCGGCTCCGACGAAAAAGACCTTCCGGGACCGGTCCCCTCGGAGTTCGAGTCGTCCAGCTCGGCATCGGCCGATGGGACAGCAGCTGAATCGTCGTCCTCCTCGGGTGTCGTTGTGTCGGTGTCCTTCGACTGATCCGCTTGCTGCCCCTCGCGTCCTGGCATTTCTTGTTCGGGCGTCGGGGTTCCGTAACCTCCGAACTCCTCTTCCTCGGCTGCATGGTGCTCGTGCATATCCATACCGTCCTTCCGCATTGGTTGAACCTGTTGATGGAAAATCAAGAACCGGCTACTCACGACGTCTTCGGTCGTGACCGGGAGGGCGGCCTGGAGATCCAGGACCCGGGCCCCGGACGAGAGGGACGCCGGCCCTCTTTCGGCGGTCGCTTGAGCTTGCTACCACATCGAAATTAGTAGGCTGGCGGTCTCTTGTCCATGGATTCCGGGAAATTGATCAGCAAACTTACTATCTTGATCTTAAAGGCCTAGACTAGGCCGGCATTGGACCTCGAACTAGGGTTCCGAAGCTACCTTCCGGCGCCGGGGAGACCAGGAAAGCAGGGGGTACAGCAGCACGAGTGCCGCGAGAGCGACAAGAATGCCGCCACCCGCCGCGAGGCCTGCCTCGGGCCCCACGGCAACGCTGAAGATCAGTCCGGCGCATCCTGCAATCAGTAGGGCTACGCAAGCCAGGACAGCCTTCACGATCAGGTTCCCTGCAGCCACCAGCCGGTACTTGACGTGATGCTGGAAAAGTCGCCGGTGCAGGCTGACCGGAACCAGCATGAGGCCGGTAGTCATGGTTGCCAGGACAACGAGGAGGAGGAACCACCATTTCTGCAGCTCCGTCAGCGTGCCGAATCGCTGTTGGAAGGGAAGGGTCAGCAGGAAGCCTCCAATGATTTGGACGCCTGTCTGGAGGACGCGCATTTCCTGGAGCAGCTCATTCCAATTGCGGTCCATCCGTTGGTCCTCGGACTCGTGCCTGGTGTCGGGAGCCGGCCCGGGGAGCAGGGGATCTTCCGGTCCGCTCACGACGGACGCGGCAGTTCGCAACCTGCCACGGGGTTCAGTCCCATGTAGTTCAAGGGACCGGCAACAATATTCAGGCTAATCGTTGCGAACTGGGAGCACTGCGCCGGGACGGCGCTGAAGTAGCCTCGCTGTCCGGCCGCTACTGCTCCTATGACGAGCCAGATCACCACGATCAGCCCGAAAATCGACCCGAATCGCATGGCCATCGACCAACCTCTCATCGATTCCGAATATCATCAGCTTACTTATTCAGGGACGTCGACCATAGGCTGGCCGATAACGACGGCGGCGGGAATGCGGTCCGTAACGCCCAAACCTTCCGATCCTTCCTGGGCGACCACCAGGGGCGGCCTCCACCATTGTTGGGTACCGTAGCTTCCATGGCTCAAACCAAGAGGGTCAAGATGCAATCGTCATCACTCATGACCGTGATCTTGGCGTTTGCGGCAAATCTCCTTGTCGCCGCGGCGAAAACCGTTGCTGCCGTGATGAGCGGGTCTGCCTCGATGATCGCCGAGTCCGCCCACTCCTGGGCCGACACCGGAAACCAGGTCTTCCTGCTGGTGGCCGAGAGGAGATCCTCGAAAAAGCGGGACGTGGCCCATCCAATGGGCTACGGCAGGGAAGCATACGTGTGGTCGATGTTCGCTGCGTTTGGGCTTTTCACCGCCGGCGCAGTGGTCTCCGTGATGCACGGCATCCAACAGCTTTTCGCACCGGAGCCCGCCCGCGATTTTGCGATCGCCTACGCGGTCTTGGCGATATCTTTCGTCCTCGAAGGGGGATCGTTCGTCCAGGCGTTCCGGCAGGCCCGCAAGTCCGCACGGGAGCTTGAACGCCGCACTTTGGAGCAGGTCCTCAAGAGCTCGGATCCCACCATGCGTGCTGTCTTCGCGGAGGACAGTGCCGCATTGATCGGCCTCGTCATTGCCTCCATGGGCGTCTTCCTGCACCAGGTCACAGGATCCCCGGTGCCTGACGCTCTCGGATCCATATTTGTCGGCATCCTTCTCGGTGTCATCGCAGTGGTCCTGATAGATCGCAATCGTCGCTTCCTTGTAGGCCAAGGCGTTACTCCCGAGCTTGAGAAATCGATGGCAATGCGCGTCTTGGAACATGCGGAAATCGAACGGCTGACGTACTTGCACTTGGAATTCGTTGGTCCACGCAAGCTGTATTTAGTGGCCGCCGTTGATATCAAGGGCGACCTCCGGGAACATGAAGTGGCCGTGGCCCTGCGCCGCGTCGAACGCGAACTCGAGGATCAGGAAACCGTGGAGGAAGCCGTGCTGACCCTGGCCACCCCCGACGAACCCTCATTGACCTTTGGCACCCGCAGGCACTCTCCAACCGTGGAGTAGCTGTCTGGCTGGCAATCCGCTGGCGCTGCCCTGGCGAAAACAAGTAGACGACACTCGTGCCATGCTTCACGCAAAGTTGTTGACTCAAGGAACCTGCCTCCGCGCGCTATCCGAGGACGCCGATCTCAGCTGGCCAACGGCAGGGTCGGCCGCAGGATGGAACCGGCGCGGCGGATGCTCAGTCAATGTCGAGGGGAGCTGCAATGGACGGGCAAATTTGGATTTGGATCGTGGTGGCGATTGTAATCATCGCGCTGATCGTCGCCGTCGTCGTTTTTGGGCGCCGTGCTAAAGACGCCGCCAACCGCAAGCGCGCCGCGGACCTCCGCGAGAAGGCCCGGGCCGACGCCGTCGGAGCTCATGAGCGCAGCGCTGAGGCCGCTCGAGCGACGGCCGACGCCGCGCGTGCCGAGAGCGAAGCGGAACGGCTGCACAAGGAGGCCGCGGACAAGCAGAAGGCTGCCGAGCGGGCCAACGAAGTCTCGCAAGACAGGCTGCGGCGGGCGGAAGAGCTGGACCCCGATGCAGGCAACCGCTCGGACCCGGATGGTACGGAAAGCCGCCGGGACAGGGACGACGACGAAACCCGACGGGAACGCGAGGACGACCGAGGCGACGAGGAGGGACGCCGGGACCCGAGATCGTAGGCTATCCCGCTGCCGTCACACTCCACCTGCAGCAGGTGCGGCTTGGGGTTGCTCTGCCATTTCCTGGGTGGCGGCCCAGCTCGCGAGGAGGCGCAGGGCATCTGCGGAAGGGGAGCCAGGTTCCGCAGGGTAGATGAATAGGGAGAGCCCGGTGTCCGCCGACAGTTCCATTGCCTCGAACAGCAGGCGGAGTTCGCCCACAACGGGGTGGTGGAAGTGCTTGAAACCGCTGTAGTGGCGGCGCACGTTGTGTGCGGCCCAGCGAGTGCGGAATTCATCGCTTCGGGTGGAAAGCTCTCCTACGAGGTCGCTCAGCCCGCGGTCGAACGGGTCGCGGCCGGCCTCGGTGCGCAGGATGGCCACCATGTTGTTGGCGGCAAGTTCCCAATCCGGGAAGAACCGCCGCGCCCGCTCCTCATCCAGGAATATGAAGCGAGCATAGTTGGCCGGCCGGACCGGGTTGACATACATCTCGGAATGCAAAGCAAGGCCGAGTTTGTTGGCAGCCAGAATGTCCATGCGCGCGTTGCGGACAAATGCCGGCGCGTCAGTGATGGCATCAAGGGCAAACTGGACACTTGGCCGGACCTGCTGCGGGGCCGACCGACGCTGCCGCTTGCTTGTTCCGGCCGTGCGGGCGAGATCGAAGAGGTGTGCGCTCTCAGCCTCGTCGAGTTGGAGGGCATTGGCCAGTGCTTCCAAGACGCTTTCAGACACTCCCGCAAGGTTTCCGCGTTCAAGACGGGTGTAATACTCAACGCTTACCCCGGCCAGGGTTGCGACTTCTCCGCGACGGAGCCCGGGTACTCGGCGGTTCCCGCTCGACGACGGCAGCCCCGCCTGTTCGGGGGTGATCTTCGCCCGACGGGAAGCAAGGAAATCGCGAGCGTCGTTCCGGTTGTCCATGCGATCAACGATAGTGACCTAAAAGCGCCTTGAGGGAGTCCCTGCCAGTACCTCTATCAACGGAAACTTCCCAGCGGCGGTGGTGGCCCCGACGTCGGCCGAGACCCGACGTCGTCCTAGAAGATGTGGAAGTCGCCGGCGTCGGCGTTCGCAGACGGGTACACCACGGGTTCCCGTCCCAGCTCCAGCAGGACGTCGTTGATGCTCATTTGCCCGTCGAGTTGGACGGCCGGGACGAAGGCGGTTTCGGATTCGACTTCAGCGGTCATGGATCGATCTTATGCGCGGCAGGGCCCATGGACACGATGAACACGCGGCCTTCAGGCTAAGACGCCGAGCGCTGGCTTGTGGTCGAGGATCACGGTTTCTGGGATGCGGCCGCCGAGGGGGAGAGGTCGGACAGGGTTAGGGGATGTGCCGGAGCCTCCGGGAACGGGTGGCTGATAGTCACAGCCAAATCCGGATTGACGTGGACCAGAGCGCCGGCGGGCAGCGCACTCCACTGCGGGTTGTCATCCATCGGTTCGGTGGCGATGAGGACGTGTCCGGCACGCGAGGCCTCCCTGCTGTGCGCGCGGATGCGGGAGCTCCTTGCGTCCAGGGGAGCTGCCTCGTCCGAGCGGGTAGGCAGCCGTTCCAGAATGTGAAGCTCATGCGTGTCCGGGTACCTGACTGCCCAAACATCGCTCGCGGTCGTCAGGATGAGGTTCAAACTGAACACCGGTAACTCCTTGGCGATCCAGCTGATCGCCTGGGTAATTCCTTCGCCGACGTCGCCATCCGCCCGTCTGCTTTCCGCGGTGATCAGCGCGAAGAGGCGCTCACTGTCGGTCTGGCCCTTCACCAAGTCCGCGACCCCGAACTCAGCCAGCCGCTGATCGAGCCGTTCAAGGTCGCCGAAGGCTCCGTTGTGGGCGAACAACCGCCCGTCCTGCTCGAACGGATGGGTATTGACCATGGTGTGCGCGCCGGTGCTGGCATACCTCACATGGGCCAGGAACGTCGTGCTCTTCAGGACCCGTGCCTCACGTGCAAAGGCGTGGTCCTCCCATGCGGCGAGCGGTTGTTTGGCGACATGGGCCTTACCGTCGCCGTCAAAGGTGCCTATTCCGGCGCCGTCGGGCTCGCGCTTGCTCTGGTCGGCGAGGCTGTCCGGGGCGTCCAAAAGCCAGAAAGTGGCCCGGACTGCTTGTGAACCGGCATGCAAGCCGAACAACCGGCACATGGCACGCATCCTTCCTTGAAGCGGCTGGCTAGTGGTGGAACGCCTGGGTTTGCCCGCCGGCGGGCATCGGCGCGGTGAGGCCGTCCAGGTAGGCGACTTCCTTCTTGAGGTCGGCCAGGAAGCTGGACGCGAGGTCGCGCGTGAAGCCGTTGCGGACAACGATCCGCTGGACAGTAATCTCGCTCAGTCCTTCGGGCATGGGGTATGCGGGGACGAGCCAGCCATTCATCCGCAGCCGTTCGGACAAGTGGTGGAGGTTCCACTTTTCCGTGTAGCCGTCAGTGAGCTGCCAGGCAAAGACCGGAATGTCCGATCCGTCGCTCCACAAAGTAAACGACTCCATCGCCCCTATTTCGCTGGAGAGATAAAGCGCCACGTCCCGGGAAGTTGCCTGGACGGATTTGTAGCCCTCATATCCGAGCCGGAGGAACAGGTAGTACTGAAGGAGCACCTGGGCGCCGGGGCGTGAGAAGTTCAGGGCGAAGCTCGGCATGTTGCCGCCCAGGTAACTGACATGGAAGATCAGGTCTTCGGGCAGCGCCTGCTCGTCACGCCAGATGACCCAGCCGAGGCCGGGATAAACCAAGCCGTACTTGTGGCCGGACGTGTTGATCGAGGCAACCCGCGGGAGTCGGAAGTCCCAGACGGTCTCCCGCTGCAGGAAGGGTGCAACCATGGCTCCAGAGGCGCCGTCGACGTGGATCGGAATATCCAGGCCGCGTTTTTCCTGGATTTCGTCCAGCGCCGCCGAGATCTGTTCCACGGGTTCATATGCTCCCGTGTAGGTCACTCCCATGATCGCTACAACGCCAATGGTGTTCTCGTCCACGTACTTGTCCAGCTCGTAGCCGTCCAGCACTTGGTGTTCCTTCGATACGGGAACGTACCGGGCCTCCACGTCCCAGTAGTTGCAGAACTTCTCCCAGCACACTTGGACGGCCGAGCTGAGGACCAGGTTGGGTTTGTCCGTGGAAAGACCGGCCGCCCGCCGTGCGTGCTGCCAGCGACGCTTCAAGGCCAGTCCGCCCAGCATGCATGCCTCGGAGGAACCGATCGTTGAGGTCCCAACGGATTTGGCGGGCTCGGGCGCGTTCCACAAGTCTGCGAGCATCCGCCAGCAGCGGGTCTCGATCAAGGCCGTCTGGGGGTATTCGTCCTTGTCGATCATGTTCTTGTCGAACGTCTCGGCGTACAGTTTCGACGCTTCCGGTTCCATCCACGTTCCAACGAACGTTGCCAGGTTCAGGCGGGAGTTGCCGTCCAGCATGGCTTCGTCGTGGACAACCTGATAAGCAGTGGAAGGAAGGGACTCCCCGTCCGGAATGGTGAACCGTGGAAAAATACTGGATTCTCCCGGTCGGCTGAACACCGGGTTCAGTTCTACTGCAGTGTCGGGTTCATGGGCTGATGTTCGGTGTGACCTATTGATGGTTCGCTCCTTTGACTCGCCGCAGCGCAGGCCGCTGCAGTGGCATGGCCCGCCAAGGCCCCACGCTACCGTGGGTGGCCGCCCTGCCCAAGCCCTTCCGGGAGCCGCAATCGCTCAGGTTGGCGCAGCTCAAAGAGGTGATCGTCGCAGCTTGAGGTCTCTCCCAGGCCATGGTGCCAAAGTGGCTCCTGGTGCATAATCTCAGGGGACTGAGCTTTGTCACCGCGAGGGTAGGAGGCACCAATGTCGATGCAGGACACTCCAGAAGATCGCCAGCCGGGGGAGACGCAAAGCGTTCCGCTGCCAGGATCAGAGAGGGCTCCCGCTCCGGGCGTCCGGGCTACCTTCGGTCCCGTTGATCCTTCCCGTCGGATCGAGGCGACGGTCATCCTGAGGCGCCGGGAAGAAATGGCCGACGTTCCGTCCGCAGCCCTTTCGCGGGACGAACTTGCCTCCCGATACGGCGCATCGGCAGCAGACCTGGATCTGGCTGTAGGCACTTTCGCCAACCTCGGTCTCGACGTCGTGGAGTCGGACGCGGCCAGCCGCAGGATTCGGCTGGCCGGAACCGTGGAGCAGATGAGCAACATCTTCGGGACGTCCCTCGACGAGCTGACGAGCCGCAGCCCGGACGGCACCGCTGTCACCCACAGGCATCGCACCGGCGGCCTGCAACTACCTGCAGCCCTCGACGGCGTCGTCGTTGCCGTCCTCGGCCTTGACGACCGGCCGCAGGCCCGTGCACAATTCCGCGCCATCCCCCTGGCCGCGGCCAGTACCAGCTATACCCCGCCCCAGCTGGGAAAGATCTACAACTTCCCTAAGGGAACGGACGGGACGGGTCAAACCGTAGCCATCCTCGAGCTGGGCGGCGGCTACGGGCAGCAAGACCTTGACGCTTACTTCCAGGAGCTTGGTATCGCGACGCCGAGCATCACCGCGGTAGGAGTCGACGGCGGGGCGAACCAGCCGGGGCAGGATCCGGCAGGCGCCGACGGGGAGGTCCTGCTCGACATTGAAGTGGTCGGCGCCTTGGCGCCGAAGGCCAACATTGTGGCCTATTTTGCTCCCAACACCGACGCCGGGTTCCTGGATGCGATTGTCGCAGCCTCCCATGCAAACCCGGCGCCGGCCGCGATCAGCATCAGTTGGGGCCAGAGCGAAGACGCCTGGACCGCCCAGGCCCGGTCCGCTTTCGACCAGGCCATGGCGGACGCCGCAGCCCTCGGAGTGACGGTGACAGCAGCAGCCGGGGACAACGGCAGTGCGGATGGCGCAACGGACAGCAAGGATCATGCCGATTTCCCGGCGTCGAGCCCGCATGTGCTGGCCTGCGGCGGAACCCGCCTTCAAGCAGACGCCGCAACAGGTGTCATCAGCGCGGAAACGGTCTGGAACGATGGCCCCAACTCGGCTACCGGCGGAGGATACAGCGATGTCTTTCCGGTTCCGTCCTGGCAGTCGGGCATCTCGGGACACGCCAAGCACAAGAAAGCTGGAAGGGGTGTGCCCGACGTCAGCGGCGTCGCCGACCCGCAAACCGGCTACCAAGTGCGCGTCGACGGGAAAGACATGGTGATCGGGGGAACCAGTGCGGTGGCGCCTCTCTGGGCGGCCCTGGTTGCCCGCCTCGCCCAGGCCACTAACAGGCGCTTCGGGCTGATCCAGCCACTGCTCTACCAAAACGGCACCCAACCGGCGTCGGGCTTCCATGACATCACCTCAGGCTCCAATGGAAGCTACCATGCCGGGACCGGCTGGGATCCCTGCACGGGCCTGGGCAGTCCGGACGGCAGTGCTCTCCTTGCATTGCTGGAAGCCAAGCCCTAGCGGACCTGCGGAACCGTCGCACTACTCCCAAAAACTCACCGCCCAAAGGGGTTTGGCTCGGTAGACTGGTTGGTGTCCTTTACAACCTCGGGTTTCAAAGGAGGCCACACAATGGCTGGATACTTTGAGCTGATCGACGGACCCAACGATGGGTACAGGATTGCCCTACGCGACGGCGAAGGCGACATTCTGGCGATGTCTACGACCTTCGCCACCAAGCAGTCGGCTGTTCGCGGGATATCCACACTCAGGGAGATCGCCGGAACGGCCCTCATCAAGGACCGGAGCCACGGACGGTGGACGCCGTCCCTTGAGCGTCAGGCACACCACTTGCATCTGTTCCACCAACCCGCATGGCGGAAGCACGAAGTAAGAAGCGCGGCAGGCCGCTTGTAGCCCTGCGGCAGCGCGGTTTCACGAACCGCCCCGCACTCCAGTCCCCAAGGCCCTCCCCGTTACGGGTTCCACGGGCCGCAATGAGGCATGCCAAAAATCCGTCCGCCACCAAGTCTTCCTGCTGAAAAACGGCTCGCCCGCGCCTGCTTTGGCTGCCCCAGCCCGAGCGGATACGATGGACGATGGCTGGCTGTGGTCCCCGTACGCCACAAGCTATGAAGCCTTATCAATGAATAGGAGACACCCGTGTCAGATGCCCAGCAGATCACCCTCATCGTCGATGGCGAAGAGACCAAGGTGACGGAAGGGACCACCGGCGCGGAACTCTTCTTTGAGCGCCGCGACGTCGTAGTGGCCCGTGTCGACGGCGAACTCAAGGACCTTGACCAGGTACTGCCCGAGGGAGCCCAGGTTGATGGCGTCACCATCGACTCGCCGGACGGCCTGAACGTCCTGCGCCACTCCGCCGCACACGTCATGGCCCAGGCCGTGCAGCAGCTTCGTCCGGATGCCAAACTCGGAATCGGCCCCTACATCACAGACGGCTTCTACTTCGACTTCGACGTTGCCGAGCCTTTCACTCCTGAAGACCTGCGCCAGCTCGAGAAGATGATGCAGAAGATCATCAACCAGAACCAGAAGTTCGTGCGCCGCGTCGTCACCGAAGACGAAGCCCGCGAAGCCATGAAGGCCGAGCCCTACAAGCTCGAACTGCTGGGCAAGAAGAACGACGCCGCCGACGCCGGCGAGGGCGTCAACGTCGAGGTGGGCGCCGGAGACATCACCATCTACGACAACGTGGACCGAAAGAGCGGTGAGAGCGTCTGGTGCGATCTCTGCCGCGGCCCGCACCTGCCCAACACCAAACTGATCTCCAACGCCTTCGCCCTGACCCGCTCCTCGGCGGCATACTGGCTGGGCAACCAGAACAACCAGCAGCTGCAGCGTATCTACGGCACCGCCTGGCCCACCAAGGACGCGCTCAAGGCGTACCAGGAGCGCATCGCCGAGGCTGAGCGCCGCGATCACCGCAAGCTCGGCGCCGAGCTGGACCTCTTTTCCTTCCCGGATGAGCTGGGCTCCGGCCTGCCGGTGTTCCACCCCAAGGGCGGGATCATCCGCAAGGCGATGGAGGACTATTCACGCCAGCGCCACGTGGACGCCGGATACGAATTCGTCTATACCCCCCACATCACCAAGGGACACCTCTACGAAGTGTCCGGCCACCTTGACTGGTACAGGGACGGCATGTTCCCGGCGATGCACATCGACGCGGAATTGAACGACGACGGCACCGTGCGCAAGCCCGGCCAGGACTACTACCTGAAGCCGATGAACTGCCCCATGCACAACCTCATCTTCCGTTCGCGCGGCCGCTCCTACCGGGAACTGCCCCTTCGGCTCTTCGAATTCGGCTCTGTTTACCGCTACGAGAAGTCCGGTGTTGTCCATGGTCTGACCCGCGTGCGCGGCATGACACAGGACGACGCCCACATCTACTGCACCCGCGAGCAGATGAAGGACGAGCTCACCACCACCCTGAACTTTGTCCTTGGCCTGCTCAAGGACTACGGACTAGACGACTTCTACCTTGAACTGTCCACCAAGAACGAAGACAAGTTCGTTGGCGAGGACGCCGCCTGGGAGGAAGCCACCCGTACCTTGGCCGAAGTAGCCGAGGCCTCCGGGCTGGAGTTGGTCCCGGATCCGGGTGGAGCCGCGTTCTACGGCCCCAAGATCTCCGTGCAGGCCAAGGACGCGCTGGGCCGCACCTGGCAGATGTCCACCATTCAGCTGGACTTCAACCTGCCTGAGCGGTTCGAGCTGGAGTTCCAGGCTGCCGACGGCACCCGCCAGCGTCCGGTCATGATCCACCGTGCCTTGTTCGGCTCGGTAGAGCGTTTCATGGGCGTCCTGACCGAACACTACGCGGGAGCATTCCCTGCCTGGCTTTCGCCCGTGCAGGTGGTTGGCATTCCGGTGGCGGAGGCGTTCAACGACTACATGTTCGACGTCGTCGGCCAACTCAAGGCCGCGGGCATCCGTGCCGAGGTGGACATTTCCTCCGACCGCTTCCCCAAGAAGATCCGCACCGCGAGCAAGGACAAAATTCCTTTCGTCCTCATTGCCGGCGGGGAGGACGCAGAGGCGGGTGCGGTGTCGTTCCGCTTCCGTGATGGCAGCCAGGACAACGGTGTGCCCGTTGCCGAGGCCGTCCGAAGGATTGTGGACGCCGTCAAGAACCGCGAGAGCTGACGAGTCGGACACCGCGGGGGGGCAGAAACAGTGCAGGAGAACACGGGCGTGACAGCTGATTATCCGGGCGATGCCGAAGTGACCGACGACTTCGGTCTGGCAGGTGTTCCTGATGCCTTCCAGCGCCTGTGGACTCCGCACCGCCTCGCCTACATCAAGGGCGGGCAAAACCAGTTCAAGAACCAGGACGACTGCCCGTTCTGCGTGGCTCCGAGCCGCACGGACGAGGAAGCCCTCATCGTGCGCCGCGGCAAGACGTGCTACGTGGTGCTCAACCTATTCCCCTACAACCCCGGCCATTTGCTGGTGTGCCCCTACAGGCATGTTCCGGACTACACGGACATCACGGTGCAGGAAACGGCGGAAATGGCGGAGCTCACGCAGACTGCGATGCGGGTGCTGCGAAAGGTGGCCAACCCGAGCGGGTTCAACCTGGGCATGAACCAAGGTGTGGCCGGCGGGGCTGGAATTGCCGCGCACCTGCACCAGCACGTGGTTCCGCGCTGGGGTGGGGACGGAAACTTCTTCCCGATCATCGCCCAGACGAAGGCCATCACACAGACGCTTGACGAGGTCCGGCAGCAGGTGGCCGACGCTTGGCCGGAAGAGTCGGAGCTATCCGGGGAGACGGATGCTTAATCGGCACGCCCGCGGGTTTTTCACCGGGTTGTTCTCGCCCCTTGCCCGATTCCTACTCAGGGTTGGGGTTTCGCCGGACGCCGTTACCGTCGTCGGGACCGCCGGCGTTGTTCTCGGCGCCCTGATTCTCTACCCCCTGGGCCAGCTCTGGTGGGGTTCGCTGCTGATTGCCGTTTTCGCGCTGTCCGACGTCGTGGACGGCATCATGGCGAGGGAGCAGGGACGCAGCGGACCGTGGGGAAACTTCCTCGACTCCACGCTGGACCGGCTGGCTGACGGCGCGATTTTCGCTGGCGTCGCAATCTGGTTCTTCACGGGCGGCGGGAACGGCACGATTGCCATGGCGGCACTCGCGTGCCTGGTACTCGGGATGGTGGTTTCGTACGCCCGCGCCAAGGCGGAATCACTGGGCTTCTACGCCAACGTGGGCATCGCCGAGCGCGCGGAGAGGCTCATTTCGGTGCTCCTCGTCACCGGCCTGACCGGACTCGGGTTGCCTCCCGTCGTCTTGCTGGTGACCCTTGTCATTCTCGCCGCCGCCACGGGCGTCACGGTCGTCCAAAGGATGGCGGCCGTCCGCGAACAGGCGATGGCAGACGTCGACGGCGGGACGCCAGCCTAAGCGGTGATTTGCCCGCGGCCGGCCCTGTTTTTGCGCGACGGCGATCAACCCCGTGTGCAGGCGCGTTTCGTGTCTGTGCAGGTTTATGTCCGGGTGGGTCTGAAGTAGTGGTTGCGTCGGGGTGTTTGGCGGGGGTCGAGGTGGGGTGGTGGTTTGAACCATGCCGTGCCGGTTTCCATGGTGATGGTCCAGTGTTCTTTGTGGATGACGTGGTGGTGGTGGCTGCATAGCAGGGTGCCGTT
>NZ_JBFTOG010000022.1:0-81645 GCF_056397865.1 Arthrobacter sp. 05L417 | reverse complement strand
CCACGTCGCCGATCACACTGAAACGGAATTCTGGGACCTCAATGTAAATGGCACCTTCCGCACCCTGCAGGCGGCCGTCGCCGCCGGCGTGGGGAAAGTGGTCTGGCTTTCCTCGCAGGCTTGGCATGAGCCGAGCGACGTTTACGGATTCACGAAAGTCATCGGCGAGCAGCTTCTGGACTATCACCGGATGCGCCACGGCATATCATATGTTGCGGTCCGTCCTGCTTCGCTGGTGCCCTGGACGGACTGGGCCCGTGACTATGGTCGCGGCCTGCTCTACGAGCGGGTAGATCGCAATGACGTGCTCGACGCAATCGTGTTGTCAGTGGACTATGTGGCAGCAAACGACGGCGGGCTGGTGTTGGATGCCCTTCATCCGGACGCAGTCCCGGCCGGAGACCTGGCCGAGTGGAAACTTGACCCAATCGGCACCGCAGACCGCCTTTTCCCCGGGGCACGGGCCGTCGTCGAGCGGTTCGGCCTGGATATTTCAGCCCCTCCCGTAAAGCCAAGTAAAATCGGCTGGACCGAGACAGGCTACGCGCCGAGCCGTGACTTCGGGGCGTGGATCAAGCAGGTCACCGGACTCAGCGACGATCAGGTGAAAGCACGAACCAGCGACTACTGAACGTCATCCAGTCGAGGGTGGTACACGGACACACTGGCCTTGCAAGTCCAGGCGGCCTTTGCCGCCGGAAACTTAACCACCGAGCAGGTGGACATCGCCCAAAGGTGCCGATATTCCTGCAGGGGCTTCGCCGACCAGCGCTGCTGACTTAGGGCGATTCGTGTGCCAAGGTGCTATGGCCAGAGGCCAGAGGTTTGTCTCGCCGACCGCAATCGTAACGAGTGGCTGCCGTCCTGATCGAGTTTGCCGGCCGGGTCAGCGGGGTATGAGCAGGCTGATTTGTGTCCTGATGTCCTGCTCCAGTGCTTCAGTTTCCAATCCAGCATTTACGCTAGCGGCCATGCTGACAAACATGATCGCGGAGACAATGCGCGCCGCCGTCGCCGCGTCGCCCGCACCGGCCGGTTTGGCCCTGTCGAGTATGGCGGCAATGGCGTCCTCAGTTTGCGCAACAATGGATAGAGCAGCGCTGTGCTGTGGCTCCTTGGGGTCGCCGAAGACCATTTCCCGCAGGTAGAAGCGTCCGTTGTCGATCTGAGTTCGGTTGCACTCAACGATCGGCCGCACGACGGCCATCACCGCACCCAGGGCATCCGGGGTGGTTTCAGCATCCGCCCGGCCCCGCTTGAGAGCTTCTGCGTAGTGGGCATTCTGAACGAGGAGGAGGAGTTCTCCCTTGGTTTTGGCGTAGAGGAAAAGGGTTCCGGTGCCGATGTCGGCTTTGTCGGCGATCTGCTGGGTGGTGACGTCCTCGACCCCGTATTCGGCGAACAGCTCACTGGCTGCGGCGGTAATGCGGTCCAGCTTCTCCTGCTTGTTCCGCTCGCGCCGACCGAGCGGCTGGGACGTGACGGGCATGGGTTCCTCCGGAAATAAACTGACTCGACTCAATAATGAGTATATCGACGCTGCGTAAACCGGCCCTCCGGTCGGTGCCCTACTCTTCGTAGTGGGGGAGGATCCCGCCACGCTTGACATATGTCAGTGCTGCTTCAACGTCATAGGCATGTATGGCATAGGCCCGCGGCTTCAGCTGATGGCTGAAGAAGTGAAGTGCTTTTCCAGGTGTGGTCCGGTGGTTGGTGGTGAGGTGCCCATTGATGACTTCTGGTCGCGGGCGGTGGTGGTCAGGGGGCGAGGAATTCGACGACGGCGGGCGCGAACCGGGTGTGGTGCTGGAAGATGCCGCCGTGGCCGGAGTCGGGGTAGATGATCAGTTCGGATCCCCTGATGCGCCGGTGCAGGTCTTCGGAGAGGACGGAGGGCACCATGCGGTCGTTGTCGCCGTTGGCGATGAGGGTGGGTTGCGTGAGGGTGGACAGGTCCGACGGGGCGGAGCGGCCGAACGCCTGGATGGCCTTCAGCTGCGTCTGGAATGCACGGGGGCTGATCGGCTTGTCGCGGTCCTCGGTTCGCTCCTGCAGGCGTTTGATGAAGGCTTTCGCAGCGGGTTTGCCGGTGGCGTTCCGGTTGAAGAACAGGAATTCCTTGGGGTCGGACCGGGTCAGGGTTGCCCGGAGGATGTCGCGATAGGTGGTGCCGACGACCTTGTCGATGTCTTTGCCGCCGCGCGGACCGGTTCCGGTCAGGACGAGCTTGCGGACAAGGTCGGGATGTTTAAGGGCAAGGTCCTGGGCGATCATGCCGCCCAGTGAGAAGGAGAAGACATCGATCTTGTCGAATCCGAGGGCCTTGATGAAGGTGTAGGCGTCGTCGGCCATTGCTTCGATGTTGTCGGGAACCCGTCCGGTGGAGGCGCCGACGCCGGGCTGGTCGAAGGTGATGACGTGGCGGTTCTTAGCAATGGGGTCGATGATACGGGGGTCCCAGTTATCAAGGGTGGCTGCCAGATGCACGAAGAACACGACGGGGATGCCGCCCTTGGGCCCCAGCTCGCGGTAGGCGAAGCTGACGCCTCCGGCGGTGACAGTGCGGGCAGGTGCCTTCGCGTACGAGGTGACGACTGGTTCGTTCCGGGCGTCGGTGTTGTCCATGACGGGTGTTCTCCTGGATTCTCTGCGTGAAGAATGGCTGGGGGCTTCCGGGTCACTTGGTGACGGTGAGCACTGCTTTGCCCCGGAAGCCCCCAGCGGCCAGGGATTGCAGTGCCTCCGGAGCCTGGCCGAAGGTGAAGACCTTCCCTACGATCGGGCGCAGCACGCCGGCGTCAACCAGGGCGCTGATCTGACGTAGTTGGTCGCCGCTGGCTCGCATGAAGAGAAACTCATAGCTGACGCCGAGCTTCTTGGCTTGCCTCCGGACCTTGCTGCTGAGCCCGGTGACCGCCAGGCGCAGCACGGGGTTGAGGCCTGCTTTGCGGGCGAATGCCGGATCGGGCGGGCCGGCGATCCCAATCGCCCTCCCGCCGGGCTTGAGGATGCGCAGTGATTTCTGCAGGTTCTCGCCTCCGAGGCTGTCCAGCACCAGATCGTATCCGCTCAGGAGCTGCTCGAAGTCCTGGGCGCGGTAGTCGATGACGATGTCAGCGCCGAGGTCCCGTACAAACCCGGCGTTGGAGCTGCTTGCGGTGGTTGCGACGGTCGCGCCGAGATGCTTGGCCAGCTGGATGGCGATGGAACCGACTCCGCCAGCGCCGGCATGAATGAGAACTTTCTGACCTGGCCGCACCTGGCCCTGCTCGACGAGGGCCTGCCATGCGGTAAGAGCCACGAGCGGCAGCGAACCGGCCTCCTCCATGCTGGCCGAGACGGGCTTGAGCGCAAGGTCTTCCTCCGCGACGGCAATACGTTCGGCAAATGTGCCGATGCGGTCCTGGTGGGGACGGGCGTAGACCTCATCGCCGGGCTTGAACCCCGTTACTCTTTCCCCGACGCGCAGCACGGTGCCGGCGAGGTCGTTGCCCAGGACCAGCTGGAGCTTGTAGGGAAGGATCTGTTTGAACTCACCCATGCGGATCTTCTCGTCCAGCTGGTTCAGGCCGGCAGCTTGCACCTGCACGAGCACGTCCCGTTCGCCGACGGTGGGTTCAGCAACCTCGGCTTCGCGCAGCGGTTCCTTGTACTTGTTGATCACGAATGCCCGCATGCCGCGATGCTCCTTTGGGTGGATGTTCTTGTGGTTGGCGCCGGTGGCGACGGTACATTCGCCGTGGGGCGACGTCCGATTAAAGTGACTACAATCAATTATGACTGCACTCAGTTAATTGTCAAGCGGTAATGGAAAGCGCCGTGGTGATGAGTTGGATTCGTCACCACGGCGCTTCTGCTGTTTCTAGGACTTGCTGGGCGCAAGTTGGGGGTAGAGCGCCTCGATGGGGGCGCTGAGTCCGGCCTTGAGCTGGATGGACGTCTCGTCGGCGAGGACCTCGTACTCGCCGGCTTCGAGGGCATCCAATACCGTGGTGACCAGATCGGCCGGGTCCATCTTGGGGTCGGTGGCATGCGCGGCCATTGCCGTGTCGACGTAGCCGACGTGGACGCCCACCACGTGTACCCCTGCGGGGGCGAGTTCCAGGCGCAGCGAGTTGGTGGCCGACCAGAGGGCTGCCTTGGTGGCACTGTAGATGCCGCCGACGGCGTACCAGCTCATGGCGGAGTGGATGTCGATGATTGCGGATTCGGCCTTCGCTGACAGGATCGGTGCGAAGGCGCGGGCGAGGAATAGTGGGCCAAGGAAGTTCGTCTCGACGTTGGTCCGGATCTCGGCGTCGGTGTGGGTGAGGATGCCCGGGGTTGCAACGCCGGCCCCGGCGTTGTTGATCAGCACTGTGACATCGCCCGCAGCCTCGACTGCGGCCCGTATTGAGTCCGGGTCTGTGACGTCGAGGGTAAGGGGGACGATGCGCTCGTCCTCCCAGGTGCGGGGGGTGCGTGCGGTGGCGTAAACCTTGCTGGCGCCGCGTGCGAGGGCGCCGTGGACGAAGTGGGTTCCGATGCCGCCGTTTGCGCCGGTGACGAGGACGACTGCTCCATTGAGTGAATGCATTTCACGAACTTTCTTGTGTTGATTTCCGTCCGCGCCGGTCGGCGTGGATCGTGCGGGATTAGGCGTGGGCGAGGGCCGGGTAGTCGGTGTATCCGGCTGCCCCGCCGCCGTAGAGAGTGCTGGTCTCCAGCTCGTTCAGGGGGGCGTTTGAGCGCAGACGCTCAACGATGTCGGGATTGGCCAGTGCGAAACGGCCCAGTGGTGCAACGTCCGCAAGGCCGGCCGCGACGTCGTCGGCTATCTGCTCACGGTTGCGTCCGTAGCGGACCACGAGCACCGCCGTCGGCCATACATCCCTGAGGGAGCGGAGCAGTTCGTCGTCGCCTACATGGTGAAGGTGCAGGTACGCCAGGTTCAGGGTCGCGAGCTCACCGACCAGGTACCGGTACTGAGCGCGCACACTCCCGGTGTCGCCCTCGTTGATTCCGCCTAATGGCATGGCGGGGGAGAGGCGGATACCCACCCTGTCTGCGCCGATTTCATCGGCCAAGGCCTGGGCGAGTTCGATCACGAACCTCGACCGGTTTTCTATTGATCCGCCGTATGCGTCGGTGCGGTGGTTGGCATTGGGGGAGAGGAACTGGTGTAGGAGATAACCGTTCGCCCCATGGATTTCAACTCCGTCGGCGCCGGCCGCAATGGCCGATGCTGCCGCGTGACGGAAATCAGCCACGGTGCTCTGGATGTCCTCCGTGCTCAGCTCTCGGGGTGTCGGCGTTTTCTGGGGTCCGGTCGGCGTGAAAGTATCCTGGTCTGCGGAGATCGCCGAGGGCGCCACGGGCTGACGGTGGTGCGGAGTGTTGTCCGGGTGGGACATGCGGCCCGCATGCATCAGCTGGATGAACACCGCCCCGCCCCGGGCGTGAACTGTGTCGGTGATATTTCGCCAACCCTCGACATGCTCAGGGGTGTAGATCCCAGGCGTGTTCATGTAACCCTGACCGTCCTCAGACGGCTGCGTGCCCTCGGTAATGATCAATCCCAATGAGGAGCGCTGCCCGTAGTACTCGGCCGCCAAGTCGCCCGGCGTACCATCCGGGTTGGAACGGCTTCGGGTCATGGGTGCCAGCGCCAGCCGATGGGATAGGTCAAGGCGGCCAAGAGTCAGTGGTTGCCACAGTGAAGAAAGGGTCATGGGTTAGTCCTTTTGCGTTCGATGTTTCAGAGCGTCACCGCCGTCCAGCCGATGTTCGGCCGCCGTGGACGCTAGGCCTTGCGGCTGCCTCCACGCGTTGATGACTACACTCATAACTGAGTGCGATCAGACAATATTCCTATGAGAATCAGGAGGACATAAGCGAACAGTCAGAAGGCTCTGTCTATCCGAGGCAAAGTAATGACTTCTGAAAACCCTGACACCCGGGCGGGCTACCTGAGCATCAGTGCCCTGACAAAGAAGTACAAGAACACCCCCGTGGCCGCCGTCGACCGCGTGTCGCTCAAAGTCGATGAGGGCGATTTCCTCGCTCTCCTTGGACCGTCCGGATGCGGCAAGACAACAACCCTGCGCATGATTGCCGGGCTTATTGAGCCGACCTCGGGTTCCATTCACGTACAGGGCAAAGACATCACCAAGACGCCGGTGCACAAGCGCTCCATCGGCATGGTCTTTCAAAGCTACGCGCTGTTTCCTCACCTGGACGTGAAGTCGAACGTGGCCTACGGGCTGAAGATGCGACACGTTCCGAAAACGGAAATCGCGCTTCGAGTGCAGAACGTGCTCGACCTGGTCAGGTTGGGTCACCTGGCCGACAGGAGGGTGACCGCGCTGTCCGGCGGCCAGCAACAGCGCGTCGCGCTGGCCCGGGCAATTGTCGTAAATCCCCAGCTTTTCCTGATGGATGAGCCCTTGTCCAACCTTGACGCCAAGCTCCGGGACGCCATGCGCACAGAGATCCGGAGCATTCAACGCAAGATGGGCATCACCTCGGTTTTCGTGACCCACGACCAGGACGAGGCGCTGACCATGGCGGACAAGATCGCCGTCATGTCCGAGGGTGTTCTAGAGCAGTTCGGCACGCCGAGCGACATCTTTGAACGCCCCGCCACGCGTTTCGTCGCCGAGTTCGTGGGCCAAGCCAATCTGATCGACAGAGTCCGCGTATCCAGTAGTGCCGGGCGGCATCTGATCGAGGTGCCCGGAGCAGGCCACCTCAGCGTCCCCCGAATCTCCGGAGAGCCCGCCGGCACTTCCACGGCGATGATCCGGCCGCACCAGCTGAAGGCACGCAGCGCCTCGGATTCTCCTGACGGCATCAGGGGAGATGTGCGTTCGGCAACCTATTTCGGCGACACCATCCAGTACGAAATCCAGACCGGACAAAACCTCCTGAAGGTTCAGATGCGGGCAGACGGTTCGCCGACCCTCGCAGTCGGTTCGGTGGCTGCAGTGACGGCAGCCACCGACAACGTCCACTTCATCGCCGCCTGACAACGGCCCCGAGAACAGAACGAGGAATTCCCCATGCCAATCATCGAACGCCCGAATGGCGCACAGATCACCCCGGAGCTGAAGTCAAAATTGGCGCGAGTCAGTTACCCGACCCTTGGCCATTTCCACGAACGCGGTTTCGTGGAACCCGAAATCCGGTCGCACCTTCCCGGCAGCAAGATTCTGGGACGGGCAGTAACTGTCCAGATCCCCGGGCTGGATTCGTCCCTCATGCACAGGGCAGTAGCCCTCCTTGAACCGGGCGACGTACTGGTCGTTTCCACAGGCGGTGACCGCAGGCACGCGCCGGTCGGGGAGGTCGTCGCCCATGCGGTCAAAGTCGCGGGAGGGTCCGCCATCGTTATTGACGGTGTTATGACTGATCTCAACGAAGTCGCCCGTATCGGACTCCCAGTCTTCGCACGAGGAACAAGCGTGCTCACGACAAAGCTTATTGGCGTGAACCAAGGCGGGGTCAACGTCCCGGTCAGCATCGGCGGCGTGGCAGTCTGCGCCGGCGACATCATCCTCGCGGACGACAACGGAGTGCTCGCACTCCCGGCATCGGATGCCGAAATCATCATCGACGAGGCGCTCGAATCCGATGCCAAAGAGAACATCCTCATCCGCAAGCTGGACGAAGGAACTCCCCTCCCGGATGTGACGATCGCCAACCGGGTCCTGTCACCGCACCTCGGAGTGGCTGCAGACCATGTCTACTAAGGAACTGAACCGGCCCGTCGTGGCCGCTCCGGGTAGGGCCTCCCGCGGGATGGCCCCAATCTGGTCAACAACCTTGAAGCTCGCTCCCGGCCTGCTTCTCATCGGTGTCATCTTCGGGGTCCCGCTCGCTTGGCTGCTGAGAATGTCCTTCAATCAGTCCGAGGCCGGGGGCATCATTCATGACGGCTTCGCGTTTGATTCCTACGCCGGTTTCTTCAACAGCACGTTCAACCTGGGCCTGATCGGACGAACTCTGTACCTTGGTGTCGCGGTGACGGCCGGGGCTTTCATCCTTGGATTCCCGCTTGCGCTCTTTCTTCTCCGCACACAATCCCGGTGGAAGAGCGCCCTTCTGGTGCTCGCCCTGGCTCCGCTTCTGACCAGCGCAGTGGTCCGTACCTTCGGCTGGATGGCCATTCTCGGGGACCAAGGCATCGTCAATGAAGTACTTTTGGGGACCGGCGTTATCTCCGAACCAATCAAGCTTGCGAACAACGAGGTAGGTGTCATCATCGCACTGGTTGAGATCCTCATGCCCTACATGATCCTCAGCGTTGTCACGGGTTCTTCCAGGCTCAACGACACCGCAATGGAAGCATCGGCGACATTGGGAGGAAGTCCTGTCCGCACCTTCTTCCGCGTGGTCCTGCCCCTCACCTTGCCCGGGATCCTTACGGGATGCCTGCTGGTCTTCGTCCTGACTATCAGCTCCTTCGTCACCCCGGCGCTCGTGGGTGGGGGAAGGGTCTTTACCATGGCCACCGAGATCTTCGATCAGGCTGTGAACTCATTGAACTGGCCGCTGGCTGCCGCTATTTCCTTTATTCTCATGACCCTCTTTGCCGGCGTGCTGGTGGGCTACCAGCGCATCATGAACCGCTTGGATTGGAGCCGTTCCTCATGACAACAAGTGTCCTTGGCCGGTGGCCTGTCCGCCTCGGTGTCACACTGCTGTTCCTGTTTCTGCTGGCCCCCATCATCATCACGGTCATCATTTCGTTCTCCGCTGACGATTTCCTTCAATTTCCGCCCAGCGGATGGAGCCTGAAGTGGTACCAGGCCCTGTTCGCCAACGGCGGAGGCTTCGCAAGTGCCCTGCAAGTCAGCGTTTTGGTCGCCACGGGCTCATCCGTCCTTTCGGCCGCGGTTTCCATACCGGCCGCGGTGGCCCTGTCACGCGGCAAGTTCCGCGCACGCCAGGCGGTTGAAAGCATCTTCCTGGCACCACTGCTCGTCCCCGCGATCGTCGTCGGGCTCGGCCTGTTGCTCGTCTTCAGTCCGCTGGGGCTCAAGGGAACGTACCAGGGCCTGATTCTTGCCAACGCAGGCCTGGTCATCCCTTACGTTATCCGGACTACCTTGCTGAGCCTGACGACGATGGACCCACGGTGCGAAGAAGCAGCCCAAACGCTGGGAGCGTCGCCCGCCGTCGTCTTTCGCACGGTGACACTGCCCCTGATACTCCCCGGAGTGTTGTCGGGATTTGTCCTGGCCTTCCTGCTCACCTTCGATGAGGCCGTCGTGAGCCTGTTCCTGGTGTCCAGCAGGGTCAAGACGCTGCCCATCGCAATGTTCGACTACGTACAAACCAGGACCGACCCACTCCTCGCCGCCGTCTCCACCATGCTGATCGTCTTGAGCATCGTCATCGTGATCGTCGTGGAACGGCTAGTTGGCCTTCGTCGAGTCCTGCGCTAGCGAACCCCTCTTCCGAAAGAATGAACATGTCCCCGAAAGTAGCAGTCGCGCAATTCAGCGCCGGCACTGACAAAGCCCAGAACCGCAAAAACATCGCGGCCCTCATCGCCGAAGCAGCGTCCGAAGGATCCGAACTGGTTGTCCTGCCGGAAAACGCGATGTACAGCCACCCCGATTCCTCAGTGGATCTCTACCCGTTCTCCGAAGACCTCGACGGCGAATTCTCGCGCTTCCTTCAGGCGGCCGCCCGGACCAACCATCTGTGGGTGGTCGCCGGCATGACCGAAAGCATCCACGCCACACGCAAGGTCCACAACACCGTCCTGGTAGTGAATCCGGACGGAGCGCTGCAGGGTGCCTACCGCAAGGTCCACCTCTACGACGCCTTCGGCTACCGGGAGTCCGATTCAGTGCAGGCCGGGGAACTGGACAGACCAACCACTTTCTCCATCGGTGGCACAACCTTCGGGCTCATGACCTGCTACGACCTCAGGTTCCCTGAGTCCGCCCGCAGGCTCGTCGACGTCGGTGCGGAAGTGATCGTGATACCCGCGGCCTGGGTTGCCGGGCCGCTGAAGGAAGAACACTGGTCAACCCTCCTCCGGGCGCGGGCAATTGAAAACACCGTCTATGTAGCCGCTGCCGGACAAACCGGCCCCGTCTGCGTAGGCCGGTCGGTCATCGTGGACCCCGCCGGCGTCGTCAAGGCCGACGCCGGACCGCAGCCCGGACTGGCTACCCACCTGTTGTCGGCAGAACGGCTCGCGGAAGTACGAAGAGTGGTTCCCGTCCTCGAACACCGGCGCTTCTTCTTGGAAGGGCACGGCAAATGACTCCATCGCCTTCCCGCCTGGTCGCGGAACGCCCCGGCCCGGATGGACCTCGCCTGCTCGGGGCAATGAGCTGGACCGAAGCAGCTGAAGCAGCCAAGGAAAACCCTGTGGTCCTGCTGCCAATCGGAGCCATTGAACAGCACGGTCCGCACCTTCCCCTGGACGAAGACGCTCTCATTGCAGACTATGTCGCACGGCAAATCTCCTCTGCAACCGGAGCCGTTGTGGCACCGACCATTCCCTACGGCCACTCACACAACCTGCGAGGCTACGCAGGCACCATCAGCCTTCCTCAAGGATTGTTGACGGATGTGGTTGTTTCCATCGGGTCCGAACTCGCCCGTCACGGATTCAAGCGACTCGTGTTGGTGGACGGCAACGGCGGAAATCTCGGGGCCACCGCGGAGGCGGCATATATTCTCCGGGACCGGTTCGGTACGCCTGTCGGAAGGCTCTACCCGTGGGGTCTCGGCTATTCCCTGATGAGGGACGCCTACAAGAACCCGGACAAGGTCTACGGACACGGAGCGGAACCGGAAATGTCGGCCATGATGGAGCTCTTCCCCGACGAAGTCAGACTCGACCGCCTCCCCACACCCGCACTGACAAAGCTCGGCGGGTGGCAACCATCCAGCTACACCCAGGCCCTCATCCCCCCGAACGACCTGCCCGGAGAAATCTTCTGGGACTTCTCCGAAATCTGCCCATCCGGAGTCACCGGGGACTTCAGCGAATCATCAACGGACATGGGCAAGATCTGGGTACAACGCGTCATCGGTTTCTGCGTCGACTACGTACGCGAATACGACCGAAACACCTCAGCCACGAAGGACCCGGTCACTCCGACTCCATACCCGCCAGCGGCCAGACCCGCCCCGACCACAATCACAGTAGGAAGCCGACCATGAGCAAATTGTTCTACGACGAGGACGCCGACCTCTCGATCATCCAAGGCCGCAAGGTGGCCGTCATCGGCTACGGTTCCCAAGGCCACGCCCACGCCTTGAGCCTCCGCGACTCCGGAGTGGACGTCCGCGTCGGCCTCAAGGAAAGCTCCAAATCCAAATCCAAGGCTGAAGCGGAAGGACTGAGGGTCCTCACCGTGGCCGACGCCGCTGCCGAGGCGGACGTCATCATGATCCTCGTCCCCGACCAGGTCCAGCGCTTCGTCTACGCAGATGAAATTGCTCCGAATCTCAAGGCCGGCGATGCCCTGTTCTTCGCTCATGGCTTCAACATCCGCTACGGCTACATCCAGCCGCCATCCGACGTCGACGTCGCCCTGGTCGCCCCAAAAGGCCCGGGACACATCGTGCGCCGCGAATTCGAAGCGGGCCGCGGTGTGCCCGACCTGATCGCAGTCGAGCAAAACGCCTCCGGCAACGCCCGTGACCTGGCCCTTTCATACGCCAAAGCAATCGGCGGCACCCGGGCGGGAGTCATTGAGACCACGTTCGCCGAAGAGACCGAAACTGATCTCTTCGGCGAGCAAGTAGTACTTTGCGGCGGAACCGCCCAACTGATCCAATATGGCTTCGAGACCCTGACCGAGGCCGGGTACAAGCCAGAAATCGCCTACTTTGAGGTCTTGCACGAGCTCAAGCTGATCGTTGACCTGATGGTCGAAGGCGGCATCGCCAAACAGCGCTGGAGCGTTTCCGACACCGCCGAGTACGGCGACTATCTCTCCGGCCCCCGCATCATCACACCGAACGTCAAAGAAAACATGAAGGCTGTTCTCGCCGACATCAAAAACGGCGTATTCGCCACGCGCTTCATCGACGACCAGGACGCCGGCGCCCCGGAGTTCGAAGCTTTGCGCAAGAAAGCCGAGTCACACCCGATCGAGGCCACCGGCCGCGAGCTCCGCAGGCTATTCTCCTGGGTCCAAAGCGACGACGACTACACAGAGGGCACCGCAGCCCGCTGACAATAGCGGTCAACCACATCCCAGATCGGGCATCAGAATGGCAAACAGCGAAGATACTTCTGGCTCTTCATGGCTGGGTCGTGGCGGCATGAGGCCCGGGCGTCTTGGACTTTCGGCGGGGAGCATAGTGCGGGAGGCGTGCGCCTGATCGCCTCTCGAGGGCGAGTTCGGCTCGTTCGACGACGGAGCGGACCGAAGGGTTTTCCGAGTTGCCTGGAGGACTTTAGCCTCGATCTATCAGGAGCACCGCGCTAAACGCCCGGTTGGCGGCCTCTGTGCCCGCCGGCAACAGATTGATCGTGTGACCACCTGATAGCGCTCATCCGAGCGGGGCAGGATGCGAAGTGCGTTCCTGACGTGTAGGCGGTGCTTGTCCCGTCTGGCAGGGTGAGACGGGCTGAGGTTCCTTGGGGGACGGTGAAGTCGATGCGGAACTCCTCGTTTGCGATCTCCCACGCGACGTCGATGCGGCCTTGGGGGGAGATGAAATCGAAGCTGGCTGAGGTGATGCCGCCGCCGGGGCGGGGTTCTATGTCGAATCGTTCCCATCCGGCTGAGTCGGGGGCCTGTCGGAGGCCTACGAGGTATTCGTGGAGGAAGCGGATGACGGCTCCCTTGCTGTAATGGTTGAGCGATTCATGCGCGACACCTCGCTCGTCGATGCCTTCCCAGTCCTCCCAGACGGTGGTGGCGCCCCGTTCGAGCATGCCGAGCCACGACGGTGTCCCGCGCCGGAGCAGCAGTCGGTAGGCGAGGTCGGTGTGGCCGTACGCTGCGAGGACGGGAAGGAGCAGGCCGCTGGAGAGGAATCCGGTGCCGAGTCTGTCGCCGGCGTCGTGGATGAGCTGGACCAGGCGTTCGGTGGCCGCTTCCCTGAGCGGTCCGGGGATGAGGCCGAAGGCCAGGGCTCGGACGTAGGCGCCCTGGGTGTCTTCGCGGGTGTGCCCCTCGGGTGTGAGGAATTCGGTCTGCCAGGCCTCCCTGACACTTTCAGCGACCCTTCGGTACCGCTCGGCCACCTCGGTATGGCCGAGAATTCCGGCGATCCGGCTGAGTGTCTTGGTGGTGCGGTACAGGAAGGCGGTGCCGACCTCGCCACGGTCCGCGCTCATGTAGGCGTAGGGATTTTCGGCCATGGGGTCGATGAGGGACCCGTCTGCCCGGCGGCGTTTGGGCTCGAGCCATTCTCCGTAGTGGAAGGGGGCATCCCAGATGTACTGCTCGTGGGGGAGCGGTGTCTCTGAGCGGGCGATACGGGACGGGTGGCGGGCCGTCTTGGCGAGATGGAGCGCGTAGTCGACCCAGCGGGTCATCGAGTCCCAGCTTTCCGCGAGAAGCTCCGTGTCTCCGTACGCTTCGTAGATGGACCACGGGACGAGCACTGTGGCATCGCCCCAGCCGGCGGATCCGCCCATGACCCGCGAGGGGTTGCCGGGATGGTGTCTGATCCGTGCCGAGTCGGGGGAGAATGCTGCGGGGAGACCGTCGTCGCACTGGTCGTCGCGCACGGACTGGAGCCATTTGCGGGAGAAGCCGTGGACGTCGTAGAGCATGGCGGCGGTAGGGGCGAAGACCTGGTAGTCTCCGGTCCATCCGGAGCGTTCGCGGGTGGGGCAGTCGGTGGGGACGCCCACGATGTTGCTGCGGAAGCTCCAGAGGGCCGCTTCGTTGAGTCGTTCCAGGTCCGGGTCGCTGCACCTGAACCACCCGCGGCGTTCGAGGTCCGAGTGGACGACGACGACCGTGAAGTCATCGATGGAGAGCTCGCGTCCAGGATGGGTCACCCGGACATAGCGGAAGCCGTGGACTGTGTGCCGAGGTTCGAAGACGCCGGGACTGTTTCCGGCGATGACGCGGTCGGTCTGGCGGAATTCGAGCAGCCCGCCTTGTGGTGTTTTCATGTCCAGGTGGGCGGTTGTCAGGTCGCCGCCGGCGTCGAGGTGCTCGCCGAACTCGAGCACCGTCTCCGTTCCTTCGGGCCCCAGGCTGGTGAGCCTGACCCATCCGGAGAGGTTTTGGCCGGCGTCGAGGATCGAGACCCCGTCCCGAAGCCGGGTCAGGGCCGCCGGCTTGCGTTCCTCGACGCGGCGCACGGGCGGGGCCGGTGACCGGGAAGGGGTAGGTGGCGTGACGACGCCGACCCGGACCGGGCCGGGTTCGGCGTGGTCCGGATCGATGCGGAAGTCAGTGGTCTGACCCGTCATGAGGTCCGCCCGCACGATGGGGCTGGGCAGGGTGATCCAGTCCCGGTCGGTCCCCAGGGTCATTCCCGCACCGGATCCGAGGTCGATTTCGAGTTGGGCGAGGGCGGCGGTGGTGTTGCCCCAGACGTTCCGGCGCTGGGCGCCGCTGTTCCTGCCGCGGAACCAGCCGTCGGAGAGGACGACGTCGATCCGGTTGCCACCGGGGATGAGGAGTTCCGCGACGTCATACTTCTGGGCGTACAGGGTTTCGTCGTAGCTGGTGGAACCGGGTGCCAGTTCGATGTCTCCCACCCGGATTCCGTTGAGGAACACCTCGTAGACGCCAAGGGCGGTTGCGTAGAGCGTGGCTGCGGCGGGACGGGCGGGAAGGTCGAATGACCTGCGGAGGATGTAGGCCCCGCGCTCGTCCTGGGCGGCAGTTGGTTCGGACTCGGCCGGTGAAATCCAGGCGGCCGTCCATTTGACGGGTGCTGTTCCGGCGGGGTTCTGTGCCAGGTCTGGCGGGGTTTTGAGCGTGTTGCCCATGGGTGTTTCGGCTCTCTTGTTGGTTGGCGTGTTGGGGTGGCAGGTCGTTGCTCAGCGCACGGATTTGATCTTCAGGAGGATGATGAGGCTTCCCAGGAGAGCCAGCGCGGCGCCGGTGAGGTAGAGGGCGGTGTAGTTCTTCTCGGCCCCGGCCGCCCCCAGGACGATGATGAAGGGCGCCAGGAGGGGTGCTATTGCGCTGGGGATCCGTTGTGCGAATCCGACGACGGCGAGGTAGCGTCCGGCCTGTGCCCGGTCCGGTAGTACGGCGAAGATGATGGCTTGGTCCACCGCGCTGAAGAGGGCGATCGCGCACTGCATGATGAGTGCGCCGACGAGCAGGGTGATGAAGGAATGGGCGTAGGCTTCGGTGATGCCGCCGGCGAGGAAGAGCAGGCCGCCGAGAAAAGCGAACAGCCTGCGTCGACGGAGCTTGTCGGAGAGGAACCCTCCGGTGAGGGCGCCTGCGGTGGCGGCGACGATGCCGAGCATGCCGATCAGGGCGACGGTTCCGGCGACTTCCTTGATGGGAAGGCCCAGGCGCTGGGCGTAGAAGAAGCTGCCGAAGGTGGTGTTGAAGTAAAGGCCCATGAAGAAGATGAAGCGGCCCAGCCAGTTCCAGCCGAAGTCCGGGTGCTTGCGGGGGCTGAAGGTGTAGCTGGTCAGGAGGGCCTTGACGGTGACGGTGCTGTTGTGGACGAGGCCCACGGAGCTGCCTTCGCGCTTGACGAGCGAGAAGAGAGCCACCAGTGCAAGACCCACGAGGCCGGGGACAAGGAAGACGAGCAGGGTGCTGGAGGAGACGGCGTAGGCGATGCCGATTCCGAGGACGGGGGCGATTTGGGCCGACAGCCCGCTGAATGCCGAAATCTTGCCTCGCTGTTCCTCGGGAATCCGGTCGGCCTGGAGGTTCAAGATGGCCTGGCCCGCGGCCGCCCAGCCGAAGAGTCCGAAGACCCAGCCGAGGCCGATGAGGAGCACGCTGGGTGCCAGGGAGATGCCGAGGAGTCCGAGGATGCCGAGGAGGGCTCCGCCGATCATGAAAGGGGTGCGGCGGCCGAGGCGGGAGCGAAAACGGTCGCTCCAGACGCCGACGAGGGGACTGGCGGCGATGGAGATGAACTGTGCCGTTCCGGTGACGTAGCCGAGCAGCTCTTCGTGGCCTGGGGCGAGCTGGGAGATGCGGACGGCAAGTGAGTAGGACATCGGGACGATGAACGCCATCGCGACGCCGAAATTCGCTAGCGATATCAGCGTCAGGTAGCTGGCACTGGCCTTCTTCAGCGCCGGCGCCTCGATGTCGGGGATACCGGCGGGGGGTCCTTGCCGGGAACCTGCGTCCGTGAGGACCGCGGACTCCGCTTCTTTGGGTGGTAGGTCCCCGTAGCTGGGCTTGACCATGATGACTCCTTTGTCTGGGTACGGTGTGCGCGACGTATTTTTGCTGCGGCAGGGATTGGTGACTGGTGGGGTGGGGGCGGCGGGGATGCCGCCCCCACGGTGAGCTTGTGGCCGCTATGAGCGCTGGGCGCCTGCGGGCGTCGACAGGGCCGGTTCCTGGGTGAAATCAGGTGCCGTGGTTTGGTGCTGCCCGTTTTGTGCGGTGATTGAGCCTGGCTTGCGGCCGTGGAGGCCCGTCCATCGCTCGCGGAGCGCGAACGCGGCGGTCTTGGGCCTGCGGTCCCGGGTGAAGATGCCCTTCTTGTTCCCGTCCACACGGTGGATCGCGGGGCCGGTGCCGAAGTCGGCGAAGTTCCAGACGTGTTCTCCGACGAATGAGGGGATCCGGTCAAAGACACGGTGGTTCATGGCGAGGAAGCCTGCTTGGAATTCCTCGGTCCACGGGGTGTCCAGGACGGAGTGGAGGCCGGCGATGGTGTCGGCGCCGTATTCGCTCATCATGATGGGCTTGCCGTGCTTCGCGGCCCAGCCGCGCAGATCGGCCTCGAGGAGCTTCTCGGCGGTCTCGAGATCGCCGGTGGCGACGTACCAGCCGTAGTAGCGGTTGAGGGAGATGACGTCGACGAGGTCCGCGAGGCGGTCGTTCTCGCTCGTGGCGAAGATGACCGCCGTCGTGGTCACCGGGCGCGTCGGGTCGAGCTCCCGGGTGAGCTTGATGAGCGGTTCGAAGTATTCCCTTGCCCCGTCCTCGTTGGAGGAGGGTTCGTTGGCGACGCACCACATGACGACGCTGGGGTGGTTCTTGTCCCGGTCGATGAGCTCACGTAGATGCTGGGCGTGCGCGGCCTGGGTCTGGTCGTTGATTGTCTCCGGGGAGAACGTGGGTCGGGGCGGCTGTCCCGTCAGTCCGGCCTCCACGGCGAGGTTGAGTCCGACGGCGGCGGTCTCGTCGATGACCACGATCCCGTGCCGGTCCGCGAACTCGATGACTTCCTCGGCGTAGGGGTAGTGGGAGGTGCGGAAAGAGTTTGCGCCGGTCCAGTCAAGGAGGCGGAAGTCGTGGACGAGGTAGGCGTTGTCGTGGCCTTTGCCGCGGATGGCGGTGTCCTCGTGCTTGCCGAAGCCGGTGAAGTAGAACGGCTCGCCGTTGATGAGGAACTGTTCGCCCTGGACGGCGACCGTGCGGATCCCGACGGGGAGTTCGTAGGCGTCGACGACGTGCCACCCGTCATGGATCTCGACCTCCAGGCGGTAGAGGTATGCTGCTCCCGGCCTCCACAGCACGGCGTCCTCGACCCGGAGCGTGCCGGAGTGTCCTTCGCCTGTGGCGACCGTGTTCCCTGTCTCGTCGATGAGCCGCATACTCGCGGGGGCCGGTTCGCTGGTAGCCAGTCGGTAGCTCACTAGCCCGGTGCCGCCGTCGACGACGTCCGTGGTCACCGTTATATCGGTGAGGTGCGACCGGGGGGTGCTGTAGAGCCAGACGGAGCGGGCAAGGCCGGCGTAGTTGTAGAAGTCGTGGAAGTACGTCTGCCTTTCCTGCCCGTCGGCGCCGACGGTCAGCTTCCCGGGCGGGATGGTGATGTTGGTGAGCCGGTTGTCGACGGCGACGGTGAGGCGGAATTCCGTCCCGGGGGCAATGAGCCCGGTCAGGTCCGCTTCGAAGGGTGTGTATCCGCCGACATGCTCCGCAACCAGGGTGTCATCGACGTAGACGGCAGCGGCGTGGGTTGCGGCGTCGAAACGGAGCACAATGCGCTGGTCCGACCAGCCGCGGGGGACGCGGACCGTGCGTTGGTACCAGACCAGGCCGACATGGTCGCGGATCTTCTGCTCGGCGAACAGGTCGTTGTAGCTGGCGGGGACGGCCGCCTCCAATCGGGTTTCGAGCCGTGACTTCCACGGCTCCGGGCCGAGCGTGCCGTCGAGGCCGAACAGCCACAGGCCGTCGAGGTTGACGAGTTCACGGGTGGCGGTTGCCAGGGGCTTCAGCATTGAAGAACTCCTTGAGGGTCAGTGGGCGAGGGCGCTGAGCGCGCCGGCCCGGGCGACGGATCCGAGCCAGGCGAGGCTCGGCTTGGGGGTGCGGACGAACGTCTGCCGGTCGACGCTCACGAGTCCGAAGGTGGGCTCCCAGTGGCCCCACTCGTAGTTGTCCAGAAGCGTCCAGTGCAGGTATCCGCGGACATCGATGCCGTCCGCGATGGCCTCGGACACGTGCTGGAGCGCTTCGCCGGTGTAGGCGATACGGCGGGCATCATCGGCCGTGGCGATGCCGTTCTCGGTGATGAGAATCGGGATCCCGCCGGTGACGTCGGCGGTGTGGCGGATCGCGATGCCGATCGCGTCCGGACGGTAGGCCGTACCGACCAGGGTGTTCTCCGGGCTGGCCGGGTGGGGTTCGATGCCTTGTTCGTTGACCCATTGGCTGGAGTAGGACTGGACGCCCACGAAGTCATCGCCCGCTGATCCGTGGAGGTAGAGGTCCTCCCAGACGTACTCAAGTTCCCGTTTCTTCTCTTCGGCTCCGGGGCGTGCGACGAACGCCCGGTTCGCGATCGTCCAACCGACCTTGGCGTCCGTGCGGGCGCGGACGATGTCGCGGGCGGCCCGGTGCGCCTCGACCAGGCGGGCGCCGATCTGCGGGTCCGGTGGCGGAAGCTGGGGCCGAGGGTCCTGATCCACGGTGGGGCTCTGCCAGTCCTGCTGGGCTGCGGGGGCGGCCGTCATCATCCCGCGCATGGTCGCCATCATGGCGAGCATGTTTGGTTCGTTCATCGTGACCACCCAGGGGACGCCGTCCAGGATCGTGGTTGCCTCGGTGACGTAGGCGGTGAACCGTTCGATCGCCCTCTCGCCGAGCCATCCTCCCTCGTCGGCGAACCACTGCGGGGTGGTGAAATGGTTCAGGGTCACGACCGGGGTGAGCCCGAGTCCGAGGGCGGTATCGATCATCCGGCGGTAATGGGCGAGCTCGGCGCGGGAGAACCGGCCAGGGAGCGGCTCGATCCGGGCCCACTCGATACCGAAGCGGTACGCGTTGAGGCCCGCGTCGGCCAGCAGCTCCATGTCCTCGGCGTACCGGTGGTAACTGTCGATGGCGTCCCCGCTGGGTTCCATGCCGGGGACGGTCTGCTCCTGAAGCCACCAGTCGCTGTTGATGTTGTTGCCCTCGATCTGGTGAGGTGCAGTGGAGGCGCCCCAAAGGAAGCCGGGCGGGAAGTCGTTCATGGCAGTCTCTTTCTCCGCGGCGCGGCCGCGGAATCGTGGTTCTGGATTCGTGGTTTCGGAAGATGAGTGTAAGGCGCAGCCGCGGGCGGAGTGTCGGGTCCGCCGTCGACTTTTTCGGGGCTACTAACGGTTTCGGAGGAATGCTTCGCTCCGGACCGCAGGAGGTGCTTTCGCGGTGGCCCGACCGCACTTTGGATCGTTTCAAATTGAGTCCCGGCTGATTGCCCGGTTAAGCGGCTGACCAGCCGCCGTCGCTGGGCAGGATGGCTCCATTGATGTTGAGTGAGTCCTCGCTCAACAGCCAGGTGATTGCTGCGGCGAGCCTCTCCGCGTCCGCGACGGGGGAGGCGACGGCCTGCATTAAAGGGAAGATCCGGCCGGCGGCGAATTCGCTGCGGACCGCTGCTTCGATGTTCGTGGCGACCGCACCCGGCGCCACGGCGTTGGCCCGCACGCCTTGGGGGCCGTACATGAACGCCGTGTTCTTGGTCAGTCCGATGACCGCGTGCTTCGATGCCGTGTAAGCGGCACCTGCCGCGGATCCGCGGAGGGCGGCTTCGGAGGCGACATTCACAATCGAACCGCTTCCGGACTCGATGAGGAGCGGCAGGGCGGCGCGCGTCAGGCGCATCGGGGCCGTGACGTTGACGCGCATCACCCGGTCCCATGTCTCGTCGTCGATCTCGCCGACGGGAAGGAAGCCATCCATGATCCCTGCGATGTTCGCCAGGCCGTCGAGACGGCCTTCGCAAGCATCGGCGATCGCGTCGACCGTTCGGTTGTCGGAGACGTCGCCGACTACGGTCCTGACGTCCACTCCGGGGAGTGATGTCTTGAGTTCGTCGAGCCGATCGGCGACCACATCGGAGACGATGAGCCGGGCGCCCTCTTCGGCGAGCCGGACGGCGGTGGCTCGTCCGATGCCGGAGCCGGCGCCCGTGACGATGATGGTCTTTCCGGCGAACCGGTCTTCAGCGGTCATAGTGATTCCTTTGCGTCGTTGCAGTTGATCGCGGGTCCACGTCCCCGCGACACGGGGAACAGGTGTTGCGGTGCGTTGTTCAGATCGTCGCGATGAGATCTTCGATCTTCTTCTTCGTGTCCATGGCTGCTTCGCCCGTGAGGGCGCGGAAGGCCGCTGCGACTTCGTTGGCAAAATCGAACGAGGGGTCCACGAGCCACTGCGCCCGTAGGCCGCTCCAGAGCCCCATCATCTGCCGTCCCGTGCCCATCGGGTCGAGGCCAGGACGTGCACGCCCTTCGGCCTGACGCCGTTTCACGGCGGCAGCGAAGGCGAGGATGGCGTTCTCGTTGTGCTTCTTCATGTACGGGTGCGCCGGGTGCTCCGGATTCGGGGCGTCCGCCTCGAGAGCGAGGAGGAGGCGGACAGTGTTCCCCTCCGTGAGCACCAGGCGCGCCGTTCCCGCGGGATCCCAGTCACCGGAGACAAGCTCGGCCGCCACGGACTCGGCCGTCATGCGCGAGCCGATCTCCTCGTCGGCGAGCTCCATGGCCGCGACCAGGACGTGGTCGCGGGTCGGGAAGTGGTACATCAGCGCAGTTTCGCTCATGCCCGCCGCCGACGCGACCTCTGCGGTGGTCAGGGCTTTGTGCCCCTTCCCGCGGATGATCTCCAGCGCGGCCTGGGCAACAGCCGCGCGCCGCTCCGCGGTCTTGGCGTAACGCCCTCGTGTCTTCATGGCCTGTTCCATGTGACCCAGATTACGTGAATTCTGAAGAGACTACAATATTTTCTCTCTAAGAGTCTGAGATTGTCGGTACCTGCATCTGATTGGTACTTGAAAAGTTGTACTTCCTCCATTTTTGTGGACAGGATCTGTTGTGCGGCAAGATTTCGGGAAGAAGATCATTGGCGCTGCTGGTACGGGGGCCTTCGTCGAGTTTGGGTGTCGTTCTGATATCCGGACCCCGGCCGGACGCGCGGGTCGGCGTGCAACTTTGGGGAACCGGCGTCGTTCAAAAGTTCGCGAGGAAATAAGCGACGAACAAGCGCCGAAAGAAGCCGTGGATATAGCACTTAAGATTTAGAGCCTGTGAGGTCCGGGGGTACCTGCTTCGGGAGCTCCGCGAAGCATCGGATCTGACACGGGTCGTGTTGGCTGCGCGTCTGCGCGTCAGCCAGAACAAAGTGTCCCGCATCGGGCAGGGCGACATCGACCGCGCCCAGGTCGATACCTTGCGGAAATACGTTGAAGCCGTCGGTGGCCGGCTTCGTGTCGAGGTTGAACTCGGAGACGACCGGATCCAGATCGCCTGACCCGGCAGCCCGTTCCGGTACGTTTGAACACCTCGGTCGCGCTCGGTGCCGGTTCGGAAGCTGGAAGCGAGGGTGTGGTGACAGTGTCAACACCTTTCGCTTCGGACTGGGTCGTACTGCCACCGGACCGGACCGGCCCGTGCTCCGCATGTTTTCTGGACTTCCCAGTGTTTCCAAGAGCGGGAATGCGGTTCGAGTCCCACCTTGGGCACGTTTTCCCATGTCCGGGGCCCTTTTTGGGCCTCTGACGTGTCCACACCGTGTGTGTAGTTGTGCTTAGCGTTCGTGTAGCCGGCTTCTTCCCTTTCCTCAGCTTCGACAGCGTTCTGCTGTTCTACAGGTTCATGGTTGCCTGAAGCGGAGACGACATGACGGGGCGGGTTCCAGGGGAGTTACCCTGCGGGGGAGCGCCGGCGCAGTCCAACGTCTGTGTAACTGACGCGCCCGCCTTGGCGACCCAGTAGCGCTGTCGGCATTAAGGCCCGGCAACATGCGTGTCCAGCATCAAATCCGATGTGTGCCCTGACGTAACGAAAGGCACCGCAGTCAGCCCCCGCAGAGCCACTCCGAACGCCAGATGCAGAACCGAATGCCGGTAGCCTCGCCGGTGTTTTCTTGGATCGAGATTCCGAAAATCGTTGACAATCGACAAACGTGAAGAGTATCGTCGACAATCGACAGCAACCGAGCTCGTCTCGTCGACAATCGACGAAGCGATTTATTGGAGGATCACATGGCATTCGAATTCGAAACCAAGCCGAAGTTCGTTACGTTCGACATGAACGGAACGCTGATTAAGTTCGCTATCAACGATGCGATCCGTGAGGTACTGGGTGACCGGTTGCCGGCCGAGCTCGCCGATGATTACCTGCGGGCCTGCAAGGCGTACCGCATCGATGAGTGCACGGGCGAGTACAAGCCGTTCCACCAGATCGTCGCCGACTCGATGGAACGCGCCTCGCGTCGGCTCGGTCTGGAGTTCCGTGCGGCCGACGCACGGGCGGTTTATGAGATTGTCCCCTCTTTTGGCCCGTACCCGGGTGTCACCGAGGCATTGAACCGCCTGGCTGAGGCGGTTCCGCTGGTCATCATCACGAACAGCGACACCGCCCATGCTGTGCGCCTTGCGGATAACCTCAAGGCCCCGTTCGAGACCATCATCAGCGCCGAGCAGATGGGGATGTACAAGCCGCGGCTCGGTGCGTTTGAGTACATGTTCGACAAGCTTGGCGTGACACCGGATGAGATCGTGCACGTCTCTGCGAGCCCGATGTACGACCACCGCCCCGCGGCCATCATGGGCATCAAGAACAAGGTGTATGTCGACCGCGGCTTCGAACACGACGAGCACTGGCTCGGCTACGAGCGGATTACCGACATCGCCGATCTCCCCGTCCTCTTCGGTCTGTCGCGTCCTGCTGCTTCCTAAGGGAGACCCGGGTACAGATGAGTCTGCCACTACCTCAAACCGTAAAGGGCGCCTCGGCTTCAGATCGTCTCGAGGCCCTGGGTCTGGATCTGCCCGTCCTCGCTGATAATGCGTACTACGTGGACCACCGGGCGGTGGACTCCAGCATCCACATCGCGGGCCAACTGCCGTTCAAAGACGGTGAGCTGCTGGGCCAAGGCGTTGTAGGTCGGGACGTGGACCTGGACACGGCGCAGGAGCTAGCGCGCCATTGCGCGCTGAACTGCCTCGCCGCCGCTGTGCAGGCAGTGGGAGATCTGGAGCGGGTGCGGATCGTGCAGATGCTGGTCTTCGTGGCCAGCGCGCCGGACTTCGGTCTGCAGTCGCGGGTCGCCAACGCTGCCAGTGAGTTGCTCATCGAGGTGTTGGGTGAGAACGGACGGCACGCCCGCACTGCGATCGGGGTCGCCGGGCTGCCGCTGAACACGCCTGTAGAGATCCAGATGGTCTGCACGGCCGTTTAGCGACGGGCACCACGGCGGTGTTGTACGACGGCGGTGGTGTGCGGGACCCGCTGAGGCGGGTCCCGCACCTTCAGCACTTGATCATTCATAGACAGAATCATGAGGAGTACAGCGTGAACCGCATTCAACGAGCACTCGAGGCTCTCGTCGATCGAATCGATACTCCCGCGCCGATCGTGCTGGCCGACGTGATGCAGGACAACATCGACCGCATGCAGGCCTTCGCCAACCAGCACAGCCTCGACGTCAGGCCGCACGTCAAGACGCACAAGTGCGTCGAAATCGGGCGGCGCCAAGTCAAGGCCGGAGCCATCGGAATCACTGCAGGCAATGTGGGTGAGGCCGAGGTCTTCGCCGCGGCCGGGTTCGACGACATCTTCATCGCCTACCCTGTCTGGCCTTCAGGAACGAAAGGCCTGCGGATCCGCAAGCTTGCTGTAACTACGCAGCTACGGATCGGCGTCGACAACGTCGCGGCGATCGATGCCATTGCCGATGCGATGGGATCTGAAGCCGACCGGCTGCAGGTCGTGATCGAGGTCGACTGTGGTGCCCGTCGTTCCGGGGCTCCCCCCGAAGTCACGGGCGACCTCGCTCTCGCCGCCCGCAACCGCGGCCTGGTTCCGGTGGGCGTCTTTACGTATCCAGGTCACGGCAGCTCCAGTCCGGACGCCCGCAAGCGCGCTGCGCTGGACCAAGACGCGGCGCTCACCACCGCGGTGCGCAGCCTCAACGCAGCCGGGATCACCGCAGACGTGGTCAGCGCCGGCTCCACACCCACCGTGGAGTTCTCCACCAGCAGCGTCATCACCGAGATTCGACCCGGCGAGTACGTGTTCAACGACCTGAACAACACCCGACTCGGCGCCTGCACCCAGGATCAGATCGCGCTGTTCGTCGCCGGCACCGTGGTCAGCGACTGGGTTCCCGACCAGGTCATCCTCGACATCGGCACCAAAGCCCTCGGCCGCGAAGGCAGCCCCGAGCGCGGCTACGGCAGCATTGCCGGCACCACGGCCGTCCTGTCCAAACTCAACGAATATCACGGATTCCTCCCGCTGCCCCCCGGAGGGTTCCGTCCGGGCATCGGGACCGTGCTTCCCGTGGTGCCGAACCACGTCTGCCCGGTGGTGGTCAATTTCGAGGAGTACATCGTCACCGACAGCACCGGCACGACGCTGGAACGGTGGCCTGTCGACGCCCGCGGATTCCTCAACTGACAGACCCCTAACTGACGCCGGGGGCGGGAAGTCCGTCCCCCAGCCTGCAACGTAAAGCAACCTACCTCACGATGGAGTGACTGACATGAGACTTGACAAGAAAACGGCCCTGGTCACCGGTGCCAACAGCGGAATCGGGGAAGCAATATGTTCCCACTTCCGCAACGAGGGCGCCCGGCTGCTGCTCACCGGCCGCAGGGAGCAACTCGACAGCGCCCAGCCCGAGGACCTGTACGTCCCGGGAGACCTCAACGACGAGGCATTCGTCGAAAACCTGGCCCGGCAGGCCGCCGAATCCTTCGGCACCGTGGACGTCGTCGTCCTCAACCACGGACTGCAGGTCAGCGGCCCGCTCACGGAGATGGCCTACGAGGACGCGAAAAACGTGCTCCACAGCAACCTGCTCAGCTCGTTCCTGGTGATGAAGCACTTCGCGCCGCTGATGCCCACTACCGGCGGCTCGTTCGTCCTCGTCAGTTCCCGGCTCGGCATGGTCGGCAAGCCCGAGGAAGTCCTGTACTCCGCGGCCAAAGGAGGCCTGATCATGCTCGCGAAGGGCGCGGCGATCGAATGGGCATCACGCAACATCAGGGTCAACGTCGTCGCACCAGGGTTGACCGCCACCCCGGTCATTGAAGCGTCGTTCCAGCGCAGGGAAGACCCCAAGGCCTACCGCGCCCAGCGCGAGGGCCAGATCCCGCTCCAACGCTTGGCCACCCCCGAAGAAATCGCCGACGCCATCCTATTCCTGTCGTCCCCGGAATCGTCCTACATCACCGGAGCCGTCCTGCCCGTTGACGGCGGATACACCGCAGCCTGAACACTTCAACGCTTCACAGACAAAGAAGGACAACCATGACAGCCCTTGCGGCAACACCCCGAAACGGCGAGCTCGGCTTCTGGATGGCCGGACTCGAGGCCACCAGGCCCGCCTACCCCCGCTTCGCCGGTCAAGACACTGTAGACCTGGCAATTATCGGTGGCGGCTACACCGGCCTCTGGGCCGCGTACTTCGCCAAGAAACTCGAACCTTCACTCAAGGTCGCGGTGTTTGAAGCAGAACAGATCGGCTACGGCGCCTCCGGACGAAACGGTGGCTGGCTCTCAGCAATGCCCCCAGGAAACCGTGCCACGTTTGCCCGCGCATCCGGGGGTGGGCTGGACGCGAGCCGGGCCTTGCAGCAGGAGTTTGTCGCCGGCGTCGATTCGGTCCTGGACATCCTTCAGGCCGAGGGGATTAACGCGGATCAGAACAAGGGCGGCGCGCTCGTCGCTGCCCACACCAAGGCGGGGCTGGGCCGGCTGGTAGCCAGGCGTGACGCCGACTGGAAGTACGGGCTGACCGAAGACGATGTCCATTTGGTCGACCGAAACGAGTTCCAGAGCCAGATCCACATCTCCACCGTCCATGGCGGGCTCTTCTACAAGCACTGCGCCCGTGTGCACCCGGCGAAACTTGTCTACGGCCTCGCCGACACCCTGACTTCCACGGGGGTGACCATCTACGAAGGCAGCCGGGTCGGCAGCATCGACGGCAAGACCCTCACTCTGGACAACGGACGCGTCTCCGCGGCTAAGACGTTCGTCTGCACCGAGGGGTATTCCGGACAGCTGCTTGGCAGCAGAACCCTGATCCCGATCAATTCCTCGATGATCGTGACCAAGCCGCTGTCCGAAGAAGCGTGGGAGCAGATCGGCTGGAACGGGCCCCAGTGCCTTAACGACTCCGCGCACACCTTCATCTATTCGCAGCGGACGGCGGACGGCCGCATCGCCATAGGCGGCCGCGGTAAGCCCTACCGCTACGGCTCCGGCACAGGAGGCGCCGGTTCAACAGCCCAGTCCACGATTGACCTGATCTCCACAAAGCTTCGCTCCTTCTTCCCTGGCATCCCATTCGAAGTGGACCACGCCTGGTCCGGAGTCCTGGGCGTCACCCGTGACTGGAACGGCGGCGTGCACTGGGACCACGCATCCGGGATCGGCTCGTCCACCGGCTATGCGGGACACGGCGTCACCGCAGCCTATGTTGGCGGCAGGACTCTCGTGGAAGTGGCTTTCGAACAAGACACAGAACGGACCACGCTTCCCTGGGTCGGGTACCGGGCACGGAAGTGGGAACCCGAACCCCTCCGCTGGCTCGGTGTCCACGGCATGTACCGGCTATTCGGACTTGCTGACCAGTGGGAAGAGCGCAGGGATTCCACCAAGACCTCACTCCTGGCCAGATTCGGCAGCAGACTCGCCGGACTACACGAGTAATCACCAACCAAACTTTCACCACTACCCCCTTGAAGGGAAGCACCATGAAAACCATCAACAAGATCCAGACGGCAGCTGCGGGGCTCGTGATGGAGCGCGGTGACGCCAGGTGGATCCTGGCCAATCCCAAGGAAGCCAGGACCCAGACGCTCCCGGAAAAGGTGCTGTAGGCCATGGACGGAAAACTGGCTGTCATCGGCCTGGGCAGCATCGGAAGCATGGCGCTCTGGCAGGCATCGCGCCTGACCGACTCCGTTACCGGATTCGAGGCGCAGTCACCTGCCCACGGCAGAAGCGCCGCGGGCGGCGACACCCGCCTGTTCCGCATGATCTACCTCGGTAACCCCGACCTCTACCCCATTCTGGAACGCTCACGTGATCTCTGGGCCGAACTGGAAGCAGAAACCGGACATGACATCCTCACCCGCTGCGGCGGCTTGTCCATTGGCACCGCCGACGGCCCCTACATCCGCAGCCTCCTGGAAACCGCGCGAACCAACGGGGCCGCCCATGAGATTCTCACCCGCGGGGAAATGGGCGAACTCTACCCTCAGCACAACCTCCGTCCCGACGACATTGCCGTCTATGACCCGAACGCCGGGGTCCTGCGCACCGACCGTGCCGTCACCGCGGCAGTCGCAGCCGCCCAGGCCAACGGGGCAACAGTCCACACCAACACCCTGGTCGACAGCATCACCGAAACCGGCGACGGCGTGGTCATCACCTCAGGCGATAAGTCCTGGACCTTCGAGAACGTCATCGTCTCCTCCGGCGGCTGGTCCCGACGGCTGATGCCCGACTACCTGAAGGCCGCGACGGAGACCCGGCGGATCTTCCTGACCTGGTTCGTCGCCCGCGACGCCGCCCAGTTCACACCGGACAGATTCCCCATTTTCAGCCGGATCTATGAGGACCGCTCCATGTATGGGGCACCCGCCGTCGACGGGATCACAGTCAAAGCCACCTTGGACGGCCGGGGTGCAGCAACACCCGACCCCGACGGCGTCCCTAGGGAACTCACCACGGCCGAAATCACCGAGACCATCGAAACGGTCTCGGAATTCTTCCCCGGTCTCATCCCGACGATCGTGCGCTCTGACGCCTTCCCGGACCTCTTCACCGAGGACCGGAACCCGCTGGTGGGCCGGTTCAGCGAGTCAAGCAGGATCTATTGCGCCACAGGCTTCTCCGGAGGCGGCTTCAAAAATGCCACCGGCTACGGCCACATTGCCGCGTGCGAGGCCCTCGGCAAACAGACCTTCGAGGGCCTGGACTTCGTACGACCGGAACGGTTCAAGGCGAGCTAGACCGCTCCGTCAGCCAGAACCATGCGTCTGGCATCGCAAGGCATTGCAAGCGCGGCGGGAGCGCACCGGAGCGATAAATCCCCTTCCATTACTACTGAAAGAGCGACATGAGCACTTCATTTGACGCCACCCCTCTCCACGCTGACCTGTTCATCGACGGTGCTTGGCAGAAGGCAACCAGTTCAGCTACCTTCCCAATCGAGAACCCGGCCACGAATGAAATCATCGCCCACGTGGCTGACGGCGGGCCCGAAGACGCAGCACTGGCCATTGAGGCCGCCGGCCGCGCCCAGACCGCATGGGCAAGGTCCACGCCGCGCGAACGGGCCGACATTCTGCGGCGCGCCTTTGAGCTGGTCATTGCCAACACTGACAGGCTCGCGGCAATCATGACGGCGGAGATGGGCAAGCCCCTTGCAGAAGCGAGGGGCGAAGTGGCCTACGGCGCTGAGATGCTCCGCTGGTTCTCGGAGGAAGCTGTCCGCATAGGAGGAGACCACGCCACCTCCGTGGACGGCAGTACCCGGATCATGGTCACCAAGGAACCGGTCGGTCCGTGCGTGCTGGTCACGCCGTGGAACTTTCCGTTGGCCATGGGTGCCCGCAAGATAGCGCCTGCCGTCGCTGCTGGCTGCACCATGGTCTTCAAGCCGGCGGCTTTGACCCCCCTGACATCCCTCGCTCTGGTAGAGATTTTCCGGGAGGCAGGCCTTCCCGCCGGCGTCCTGAACGTGGTCACGACCTCCAGCGCCTCTAACGTGGTAGATCCCTGGATGAGCAGCGGCATCGCACGCAAGGTCAGCTTCACCGGCTCCACCGAGGTCGGCAAGACGCTGCTGCGCCAGGCGGCCGACAACGTGATGCGCTCCTCGATGGAACTGGGCGGGAATGCCCCGTTCATCGTCCTGGCTGACGCGGACATCGAGAAGGCAGTTGAGGGCGCGCTGAAGGCCAAGATGCGGAACATGGGGGAGGCTTGCACCGCCGCGAACCGTTTCTTCGTGCACCGCTCGGTCGTGGAGGAATTCAGTGAGATGTTCGCCAAGAAGATGTCCGAACTGCAAGTAGGCAACGGCGCCGTGGAAGGCACCGAGGTGGGGCCTCTCATCGACCAGAAGGGCCTGGACAAGGTCGATAGCCTCGTGACGGACGCGCTTAACAAAGGCGCACGTATCCTGACCGGAGGCACCCGTCCGAAGGGTCCGGGATACTTCTACACCCCCACCGTCCTGGTGGACGTGCCCACTGACGCCGCACTGATGAGCACCGAAATCTTCGGTCCGGTGGCAGCGATCACCGCGTTCGACAGCGAGGACGAAGTCCTCGCTCAGGCCAACGATACCGATTGGGGCCTGGTTGGCTACGTGTTCACGGAGCGCATGGACAAAGCCATGCGCTTCTCCGCGGAACTGGAGGTCGGAATGGTTGGCCTCAACACCGGACTGGTCTCCAACCCGGCGGCACCCTTTGGCGGCGTCAAGCAGTCCGGGTTGGGACGCGAAGGCGGCAAGATTGGCATCGAAGAATTCCTGGAGACCAAATACACCGCAATAGCGGTCCAGAGAACGCAGTAGGCCGAAGAATGAAATGAGGGGGATACCCATGGCGGCACCAGAAAGACTGTTTGTCCTGGAAGGAAGACCCCCCCGCAGCTGATCGCCGATCAGCTGCGGGAACAAATCGTCCAGGGGTCCATCCGCCCCGGACAACAAATCAACGAGTCCCTCCTCGCGAGCCAACTCAACACGTCCAGAGGTCCTCTCCGGGAAGCCCTACAACGCTTGTGCCAGGAAGGGATCCTCATCTATCGGCGCAACTACGGAGTATTCGTCTTGGAAGTTGAAACGCATGACCTGAGAGAGATCTACGAGGTTCGTGAGTCCCTCGAATCCGCCGCCGCCAGCAGGCTGTTGGAGGGCAACCTGAAGCAGATCCAAGACACCTGCGAACTGCTGAAGGAAATTGTGGGCGAAATGGCGAAGCACGTGGCCGCTTCCGACTGGCAGACCGTTGCACGGCTTGATATGCAGTTCCATTCATGCCTCGTTGCCGGCCTCGGAAATTCTCGTCTTATCCGGATCTACAAGACGCTGGCGGCTGAATCAAGAATGTGCATCCTCAACCTGGAAGTCTCCTACCCAAGGGTGGACCTCCTGGTAGAGGAACACCGCAACATCCTGGACCTGTTGGAGGCAGGCGACAGGGATGGACTCCTCAAGGCCATCAAGCGGCACATGCAAAAAGCCGTTGAGGACCTCACCGCAACTCAGCGGGGCCGCCCGGGCCAGAACGGGGGACCTGTATAATCGACAATCGACAAAGGAGGCGGCCATGGACCGCAAGTTCAAGTGGCAAGAACAGCGGAGCACGACGCCCGATGGTGTCTACCGCGTGCTCCGTACTGCCATCCTGGACGGAACTGTACCTCCCGGCGAGCAGCTGCGTGAGACCCATATTGCTATGGATCTCGGGATAAGCCGATCCCCACTACGTGAGGCGCTGACCAAGCTTGAAGAGGAAGGACTAGTCGTAAAGATCCCCTTCCGTGGATCGTTCGTTGTGGAGGTGAGTGCTCGCGACGTCGCCGAGATCGCATCGATCCGCATACTTGTCGAGCCTTACGCTGCTGAGCTCTCTGCAGAAACGCTGCGCGGTCCTGAGCGCCTTCGCTTGAAGCAAACCATCGAGGAACTCTATCGAGCCACAGACACCAACGACATCCCGGCCAGCATTGACGCTCACCTGCGCTTCCACAGGCTCTTCTACGAATTTTCGGGTAACGCCGCCCTGCAAAGTCTGTGGAACGGTTGGGAAAACAAGCTGCGTCTCTACCTCGCGGTCGACCACCGTACTTACAACGACCTCCACGACATCGCTGTTGAGCACGAGAAATTGGCGTCACTCGCTTTAAAGGGTGACATCGAAGGCTTCCGCCAAGAGCTGGTCAATCAATTCCAAAACGCGCTCCGGGCCGAACCCTAACCAGGGATAAAGCACGCCCGACATCAACATAACGAGAACCCTGAGGACCGGCGTTCGGTGGTGCAGGCGCTCACGGGCAAGGGCATGCGGGCCCGGCGAGCACGCAGGACACGGCACTTCCGCCCCGCCGTCGGCCTCGCCGGCCATCGACCCTGCGCTCTTCGAGACCTTCCAGCGGATCGTCTGTGCCGACATCATTACGGCCCTGATGATCGACATCAAACCCTACGGGCCGCGTCCTCTGACGCACCGTCTGCACGGAAGTCCCTGAGCGTGGCAGCACCAGCGCGGACCGCGACCGGATTATCCTCCCAGGATTCCCCGGCACGCGCGCAGGCGTGGAAGGAATTCACGCCCGTTTCTTCGGCTGCCCGGGCAAGCTCGGCCCATGCCTCCTGAAGTTCCGCCGACCGCTCCTGGGACGATGCCTCCATCGGCTCCCGCCCGGCACGATCGACGGCGGGGACGCGCTCGGCTGCACGGGCCCGGTTTCTTCCAAAGAAGCTTCCTAGATCCATCCCGACCCCCTGGTGCTGGATGTGAAGCTCCACGGTTTCAAGGCACCTTAGTTTCCGCGCGGGTTTCCGCTGCGCTGCAACCAAGGACACGGGCGTCTGCTTCGCGGCCGGCTGCGCGGTTCAGGATGTGCCGTCGCAGGGCTCCGGACCCCCTGCACTTGGTGTGTCTACGACGATGCGGGTGAGGGGCGACGGTTGAAATAGTTTGAGCCTTCCCGGAATCAAGCAAAGAAGATTGTTGACAATTGACAGATGTGCATTTAGATTCATAGAGAATCAAAAACGGTCAGTCGTAGCACTCACCGACAGATGGCTGACAACCCCAAGGCCCAATCTCCTAACACGATCCTTGAAGGGACTAATCATGGCTCCGACTAATTTCCGGCCGAAGTACATCTCCTTTGATGTCTACGGCACGCTCATCAACTTCGACATTGATCCGACCACTCGTCGCCTGCTGGATGGCCGCTTGCCTGAAGAACAATGGTCGGCGTTCAAGAAGCAGTTCCGCGGGTACCGGTTCGACGAGGTCCTGGGCGACTACAAGCCTTACGAGCAGATCCTTCAGGATTCCTTTGACCGCGTGTGCAAGCGGTGGGGCATCGGGCCGACCGAAGGCGCCGGCGCAGAGTTCGCTGAGGCCGTACGCGGCTGGGTTGCCCACGAGGACGTGCCCGCCCCGCTGAAGCTCATGGGCGACAACTACAAGCTGGTGGCCCTGTCCAACGCGGACACCAGCTTCCTGGACATCAGCATTCCGAGGCTCGGTGCAGACTTCCACGCCGTGTACACCGCTGAGCAGGCCCAGGCCTACAAGCCGCGCTACCAGGCGTTCGAGTACATGCTGGATACTTTGAACGCCAAGCCGGAGGACTTCCTGCACGTCGCCTCGCACACCCGGTACGACATGCATCCGATGCACGACATGGGCTTCCGGAACCTCGTTGTGCTGGACCGTGGCTATGACCCCGTCACCACGGGCTACGACTACACCACCGTGAAGTCCCTGGACGAGCTCAACAAGCACCTCGGTCTCTAAACCCGGTTCCTGAGGCGAAGCGTCTTTGAATACGAAAAGGTGATCTGAATGACCGGCGGCAAACTCGCCGTTATCGGCCTGGGCAGCATCGGCAGCATGGCGTCGTGGCAGGCATCGCGTCTGTCCGACTCCATTACCGGGTTCGAAGCCGCGAGGACATCATCGTTGCTTCCGGCGGCTGGTCCCAATGTCTCATGCCCGAGTACCTCAAGGCCGCAACGGTGACCAAGCGCGTCTTCCGGAGCTGGTTCGTCGCGAAAGACGGAGCCGAATTCACCCCCGAGAGCTTCCCGTCTTCATCCGGATCCACGAGGACCGGTCCATGTATGGTGCGCCCGCCGTGGATGGGGTCAGCGTCAAGGCAACGCTGGACGGCCGCGGCGGACCAACGCCGGACCCGAACGCCGTGCCCAGGGAAATGACTCCCGCGGAAATTACCGAGATCACCGAAACCGTCACGGAGTTCCTCCCCGGCCTGTTCCCCAACATCGTGCGATCGGACGCCTTCCCAGACCTCTTCACCACAGACGGTCACCCCCTGCTCGGCCGATTCAAAGAAGGGAGCAGGATCTACTGCGCCACCGGCTTCTCCGGCGCAGGCTTCAAAAAAGCCACCGGATTCGACGAAATCGCCGCCCCACGAAGCCCTCGGCAAACGATCCTTCGAGGGCCTGGAATTCGCCCGGCCCCAACGCTTCAACTAACCCGGCTAGGTTTCCTGACTTCTCCTTCAACTATTGAAAGGGTGAGATGAGTCCCTCCTTTGACCCCACGACAATTCACACCGGCCAGGCCCAGGGGATCGGGGCCACGGACCCCGTCCAGGTACCTTTGGCCGTCAGTAGCTACTCTGCTTTTATCGACGCCGTAGCATCAGAGAGTGGTCTCCTGGCAGAGCAGTCTCAGCTCGCCGACTCAACTGTTTTGGAGCTCCTTGAACAGTCCTTCGGTCTGAAGGGGACGCTGGTCCGGATTCCCACCGAGAAAGACGAGACTTTCCGCCTCCAAGACGGAGAAGAAACCTATCTGGTGAAGGTGTCCCCACCGGATGAGGACCCGGTGATCGTGCACCTTCAGACGGCATGCATGGAGCATTTGGAACGGACTGCCCCTGAACTTCCGGTCCAGCGTCTTGTCCGAAGCCTTGGGGGAGATCCCCAGGTCCTCATCCCGGCGCCTGAAGGGCCCTTTGATCGCGTACTTCGGGTGATGCGCTACATGCCTGGAGATCTGCTGGCCACTCACGAGGCGTCATCCGGTCAGCTCCAGTTGGTGGGCTCAAGCCTTGCGCGTCTGGGCCTTGCTTTACAGGACTTCGATCATCCCCGTGCCGACCGTTTGCTCCTGTGGGACCTGAAGCACTTTCACCGGATGCGGCCGCTTCTTGACTATGTCAGTGAGAAGCACAAGCGCTCCCTGGCCGCGGACATTTTCGACCGGTTCGACGAGGCAGTGGTTCCGCTTCTGGACAGCCTGACCTCCCAGATTGTCCACGGGGATTTCAGCCCGTTCAATATCCTCGTCAACCCGGACAGGCCGGACTACGTGACGGGGATTATCGACTTCGGCGACGTCGTGCGGACGCCCGTGATCTTCGACATCAGCGTCACCATGGCCAACCTTCTGGGAGCAGACCCGGCCAGCCCCTGGAAACATGCCCTCCACGTCATGGAGGGCTACCGGAGCATCCGCCCGCTGCCCCACCACGAGCTGGAGGCCCTGATCGTCTCAGCCCAGGCCCGCCTCCTCCTGCGAGCCGTGATCACGCAATGGCGGGCAAGCCAACTGCCGCAACGGCGCGATTACCTCCTCTCCCACTCAAAACGGGACTGGGACCGGCTCGCCGCCACAGCCGCAGCCCCCGCACCAAGACTTCCTTTCACATCCTGAACCAGACTCACAGCCTTCAAGGAGAAACCATGGACACTTCCCAAATCCGCAAGCCATCGCGTGCAATGATCAATGGCTTTGATCCCAACCGCCTCAGTGAACTCCCGGACCAGATGCAGAAGAACATCCGGCGCCGGGACCAGAGCCTCGGACCCGGCTACCGGCTCTTCTATGACACCCCCCTGGAAATCGTCCGCGGCAAGGGCGTGACGTTGTTTGACCGCGATGGAAATGACTATCTCGACGTTTACAACAACGTCCCCTCTGTCGGTCACGCCCACCCGAAGGTCATCGCCGCCGTCCACGAACAGATGCAGACGCTGAATACCAACACCCGCTACGTCCAGGAATCTATCCTCGATTACTCCGAGCAGCTTCTTTCCACGTTCCCAGCCGAGCTTGGCCATGTCATGTTCACCTGCACCGGATCCGAAGCCAATGACCTCGCCATGCGCGTCGCAAAATACGCCACCGGAAACCAGGGCATCATCGTCACCTCCGGCGCGTACCACGGACTAACAACCGAAGTAGCGTCCTTCTCACCGTCCCTGGGCATCGGCGTGCCCCTGGGCGCGAACGTGCGGGTCATCGACGCCCCGGACTCCCTGCGATACCCATTGGATCAAGGGTCCCTGGAGGATCACCTGCGGAACCAGGTGCGTGCCGCCACCGCCGACCTTCACCGGCACGGCATCGGAGTGGCGGCCTTCATCGCCGACAGCATCTTCTCCTCCGACGGTGTCTTCGCCGGCCCTGCAGGCTTCCTGCGTCCCATCGTTGAGGAAATCCACGCTGTGGGCGGCCTGTACATCGCCGATGAAGTCCAGCCGGGCTTCGGCCGCACCGGCGAGGTCTGGTGGGGCTTCCAACGCCACGGAATCGTGCCGGACATCGTGACCATCGGCAAACCCATGGGTAACGGCATCCCCGTTGCGGCAGCAATCTTCAAGCCCGAACTACTCCAGGAGTTTGGGAAGAACATCCGCTACTTCAACACTTTCGGCGGCAATTCAGTAGCCATCGCGGCGGCCCAGGCCGTCCTGGATGTGATCCGCGAGGAATCGCTCATAGAAAACGCCCTTGAGGTCGGCGGAATGATCATCACGGGACTCAAGGATCTCACTCAGGGTCTGGACCAGGTTGCAGAAGTCCGCGGCAGCGGCTTCTTTATCGGCGTCGACCTCGTCACGGACCAATCCACGCTCTCACCCGATGCGGAAGCCGCCGCTGGCATCGTGAATGCGCTCCGGCAGGACCGGATCCTCATCTCCGCCTGCGGCGCCCAGGGCAATGTTCTGAAACTCCGCCCCCCAATGCCGTTCTCCAGCGATGATGCCGATCGCCTGCTCGAAGCAATGGGCCGTGCCTTCAAGGCACTGCGCTAGGCCCGAATGGGACCGGGGGAATTCTGTTTAACAAGCTCACTCATTCTGCGGATTACACCCGCTGAAACCAATTGAGGGATTGCACCATGAAGACCAGAAACAAGATCCAGACGGCGACTGCCGGACTCGCTGTCCTGCTTGCCCTCACCGCCTGTGGCGGCGCGGCAACAGGCACCCAGGACGCGGACATCCCGAAGACGCAGAACACCCGTGACATCGGCTGAAGAAAGGATCACCGCTGGCACCGGCCCTGCAGAAGGCGATCCAGTCCGTGCTGGAATCCCCGGAATACAAGAAGTCCCTGGAGTACTGGGGCCTAGGCGAATCAGCCATCACCGACGCCACGATCCTCTAGGACCAGTGGGGCGCGCCGACGCCCGAATTGACCCGTACGCCCCGGCAGTTTGTTGCCCTGCCGGGGCGTACTGGCCGTCGGCCCGAACCAGCGATCGCCGACGAACGCGCAACGAAAGAAAACCAATAACCCCATCAACGAATACCGGACAGCCCCTCTCGTCCCGGTTTAGGTCTGAACACTCACTAAGGTTGGGCTATGGGCAGCATCCCCACGGCACGCGACTACACTAAGGCTTCTGTCCTTGATGCGGTCCTTTCAGAGGCACCCTTGACGCGCACCAGGCTGATCGAATTGACGCGTTTGAGTCAGGCGACGGTGTCCCGGAAGGTGGATGAGCTCCTTTTTGACGGTTTCCTCGTTGAGCAGGGAGTCGATGCCGTTGCGCGGCGCGGACGGCCCTCCACGTATCTGGATGTCCCCGGCACGGCGGGGCACATTGTCGGTATCTCTTTCGGGACGCGAACCACGTGCGTCCTCGTAACTGACCTGAGAGGCCGCGAGATCAGGCACATCATTGTTCCCAGCCTCGAGGGGGGCGATGTTGGAACCACTGCCGAGTGGCTGGTGGACTTGATTGTAGAGACCACTGATTCCGCAGAGGGACCATTGCGCCAAATCGTCGCCGCACTGCCCGGCCCTGTCCTGCATACCAACTCGACCGGGACACCAGAATCAAGGAAGATTTTCCTGGCTTCACGTCTCCAGAGTGCCATTGAAGAACGGTTGAAGGCTCCCGTGACCGTTGAGAGCGATGCTAACGCATCCTTACGGGGGATCCTGAAGGATGATGCGAGCATAGGAAATGCTGCTTTGTTCATGCTCAGTACGGTGCTGAGCTTCGCTGGTTGTACTGATCATGAGATCGCCAAAGGGCGGACCCCCACTTTCGGTGATCTGGGTGGTGTTCTCTTCTCCGGCGTTGGCAACGAGACCCTCGACGGGCTATTGAGCACGACGGGCATCCTCCAATTCGCCCAAGGACGGGGACTGGACCTGGAAGGCATCGAAGCCCTGTGGTCACAGCCGCAGGAAATGGCGTCCCGCGCGGAAGTGGTGGAGGCATTTACGACGGCGATCGTGACCGCAGTCGGTGCCGTTGCCGTTACGCTGGACCCGGAGTCCGTCTATTTTGTGGGTCGCCTGAGTCCGCTCGTGGACGAAGTCCTTCCCGAGGCGCGCAGGCGACTGGCACAAAGCCTTCCCGCCGTCCCGGAGATCAGGGTCGTGCCCCAAGTGATCGGACTATCGGTGGCCCGGGGAGCGGCGCAGGCCGGACTGGCCCTGGCTCAGTCCCGGCTCCGTGAATCGATGCTCGAGGCCCGGAGCGAGGGCCAAAGCCTGTAGCAGGTGACATCTGTTGCTGCTCGTACGAGCGCTGTGGGCCCGTCATGACGACTTGCCCATGAACGAAGAACTTCGCCCCATTCTCAGACCAGCGGACAAGGTGGTCCACGACAAGTCCGTCGCGGCGGTTCATGCTCCCGTAGCCGCCACCGGCGATGTGGCCGCCAGCCCCGACAGTGGGGCAGTTCCCTGCCGGGGCGTACACGCCCCACTGCTTGTACAGCAACTGGTAGACGAGACCCAGTTGCGCGCCTGCCCCGACTTCGAACGCTTTCATCTCCGGATCCCAGTGCACCTGGTCCATCGCGGAAAGGTCAATGATCGCCTTGACGTCGCCGTTGGCAACGAAGCCTTCGTAGCAGTGCCCGCCACTGCGGGCCGAGGGGCGGAGCCCCAGGCCCAGGACGGTGCGCAGTTCCTGGGCGACTTCATCGGTGGTCGTGGGAAAGGCGATCCTTTGGGCGGCGCCTCTCCAGCGCAGGTTGGTGCCTTGCAGCAGGTCCTCGTACTGTTCCGATCCGGGGGTGATCACGCGGTACGGGGTGCGGGCTGTTCCGGAAGGCGCGGCGCTGGCGCCTGCTGCGATGCTGCTCAGGGCGAAGGCGCCTGCGAGAGCGCCCCCGGCCCCGAGGAAGGTGCGGCGGGAAGAAGTGGTGGTGCTCATGCGAACGCTCCGATCGTCATCGGCGTCCGGCGCGCGGTGGAGCCGGCTTCATACGGAAGGGTTCCGTCGGGCATGTTGATCAGTTCGAGCTGCAGACCGAACGGCGAGTCAAGGTACACCCACCGGTCCCCGGCAATCGGGCAGGGTCACCTCGTAGCCGGGCGCGGGGTGCTCGACGGGGCGCACCACCGCGTCCTCGTTGAACAGCCGCGAAATGATCCGCTCCGGCGCCGGGGTCCGCAGCAGCAGGAAGAACGTCCCTGCCGTGCCTGGGGGCGAGGTCCAGGACCGGCGTTCGGCGCCGGCATAGTCGAACAGTTCGAGGTTGGTTCCGAGCACGTTCAGGGCGGCAACACGCAACGTGCAGCTGCCGCGCGCACCGAGCTTGGCGGCCATCCACCCGGGTTCAGGGTCCCGGATCGGGCCCTCGATATAGCAGAGGCCGGCGCCGAGCGCGTTCCTCAGGTCGTGGATCGCATCCTCCAGCGATCCGACGGTCAGACCGAAATGGTCAATGCCGCGTGTGCGGGCACGGTTCATCATTCCCCCTATGTTTTTCGTGCAATTGGCGCCGTTGTGAGGCGGGCGCCCGCCGGATAGTGCGGGTGGTTGTCTTATAGATTGGTTCCGCCCGTGGCGTCGACGGTCTGTCCGGTGACCCAGCGGCCGTCGTCGGAGGCGAGGAACGCGACGATGCTCGCGATGTCCTCGGGCTGGCCGACACGGCCGAGTGCAGTGCTCGCGGACACGCCGTCGATGGCGTCCTGGTTGCCGCGCAGCCAGGACGCGTTGATGTCGGTGTCCACGACGCCCGGGGCCACGGCGTTGACGGTGATCCCGCGGGGTCCGAGGTGTTTGGCGAGGGTCAGGGTGAAGGCGTCGATGGCGCCCTTGGTCAGGGAGTAGCCGATGATTTCCGGGAACGCGATGCGGGTCACGCCCGAGGAGATGTTCACGATCCGGCCGCCGTCGACGATCCGCGGGAGGGCTTCCTTGACGATGAAGTACGGGGCGTTGACGTTCACGGCCTGCTGGGAGAGGAAATCCTCGCGGCTGAAGTCTTCAATCGCTCCGCGGAGGGTGACCCCGGCGTTGTTGACCAGGACCTTCAGGCGCCGGCCGATTATTCCCGCCTCTGCCGCGGCCTTGTCGAAGGAGGCCCAGAAGTCCTCCGCCGCGGTGCCGGCAGCGAGATCGGCGCGGAAAGCGAACGCCTTGCCCCCGGCGTCCTCGATGGCAGCTACCGCGGCGTCCGCGGCTTCGACGTCGCGCCCGTAGTGGATCCCGACCGTGAAGCCGTCGGCGGCGAGGCGGGAAGCAATCGCGGCACCGATTCCACGGCTGGCACCTGTCACAACAGCAATCTGGTCTTTGTTAGTTTCGCTCATGAGTGAGATGATTACATACGTGTAGCGATCACTACAAGAATTATTTCGCCCCCGGAGCTGTGAAGCTCGCCACATGCCCGCGGCGGCGGCCGGGGAGGCTGCAAGTATTGAACGGACGAAAGGGGGCGTCTGAAAACAACAGGCAAACGGAAGGACAACGATGTCAGGCAAAGCAGGTCAAGGGCGCAAATTCAATGTCGAGGATGCTTTGGAAGCGGCCACGCTGGTCTTCTGGGACCATGGATACGAAGGCGCGTCCCTCGCGGAACTGACCCACGCCATGGGCATCAACCCGCCCAGCCTGTACAAGGCTTTCGGGTCCAAGGAAGATCTGTTCTTTTCCGTCGTCGACCATTACAACGCCACCCACGGCAATTTCATGTCGATCGCCTTCGCGGAAGAAGCCACCGGTTTGGAGCTCATGCGCCGACTGCTGCTCGAAGCGGCCGACCATTACGCCTCGACCTCGTACCCGGGAGGCTGCCTGGTCATCAGCGCCGCCGTGACCGTGACCTCCGCCAACCGCCACGTCGCAGACCGCCTCGCCAAAATGCGCAACGACAACATCGCCGCCATGGCCGAAGCCCTTACCCGCGACCTGGACGCAGGGCTCATCCCGCAAAACACCGACACCAAAGCCATGGCCGCCTTTGTGGGGGCAACACTGCAAGGCATGAGCCAGCAAGCCCGCGACGGCGCCACCAAGGAAGACCTCACCCGCATCGCGGACTATGCCATCACCGCGATCGGCGCATAGCTCGGTTCAGCTTCCGGGCCGCGGAAAAATCCGGTTCATTCCGGGCCGTTGAACAGGCTGGGGGACTACGTTTCGATCGCCGTCCTCAGCCGTGCGTGCTGTTCGCCGGCACCTCGGCCCGGCGCCGCGGGGCACGTGACCGCGCCATGAATCGTGACCTGCTTCCCCGGATCAACGAAACGTACACAGCCCCGACACTCAATGCCACTAGCAGGGCAACGAAAATTCCGGTCCCCGGATCGGCGGAAAGAAGGCGCGGAATGCTTCGACTCGGGACACCGACGGCAAATCCGAAGGCGATGAGAGTTCCGATATAGCTACCGATCATGTTGCCTCGGTGTGCTCCGATGTTGCCTTTGATGGCTACGACAAGACCCAGGGTCACTGTCACCAGCGTGAAGGCCGAGAGTGCATGGAGCCAGGTGAAATGCCCCTCGCTGACAATCCAGAAGCTGCTCAGACACACGTAGTACATGGCAGAAATCCACAAGTACCCCATGATCCGGTGCACGCGGTCCCTGCGAGGCCGCAGGATCTGGACCGGGCCGATCGCAACTACATACAGTGCCGCAACAAGATGGCTGATCACCAGCACACTCAGATTCCCCATGACCCTAGGATAGGGGCACGATCTTACCGATCCAGTCCACCCCCAAGGCGGTCACGGAATGTGACGGTGGTCCCCAAGTTGTCTGCGAAATGCCGCGTGATGAGCTCAAAAGCGTTTCCTTCCGGAACTCGTCGAGAATCCGGGCCCGGCCCAGGTCCAGGCCGTCGTTCATCTCGAAGTCGTAGAGCCAGTACCTTGCGAGCAGAACGCTCGTGTGGCACGCCTCGTCATCGGACGCGCTCTCCAGGTCGATCGCATCAATGCGCAGCTTACGGCAGATAACCGTGCCAGCCCTAACAGGGCTTCGTTAGTTGTTGGCGGGCCTACGCCGGCCTCCGTAATTTGCCCATGGAGCCCTGGAACTCGCTGCGAACTAACAGCGCCGGACAAACCTACGTGCGGTGATCGGTCCTTGGTTGGCAGTGCGGGGGCCTTCGCAGCGGACGCCCCCGGTGCCAGTCTAGGCGCGGTGCGGGGAGCCGAGTTCGACGGGTTCTTCGTCGCTGAGGTATGCGGCTTCGGAGTGGGCCGCGATGTCGATTCCGCGTAGTTCGTCGGCCTCGTGGATGCGCAGGCCCATCGTGACGTTGAGGACTTTCGCGATGATCCAGGTGACGATAAAGGAGTACCCGAGCACGGCCAGGGTTGCCACCGTCTGGATGCCGAGCAGGCCGAAACCTCCGCCGTAGAAGAGTCCGTTGACCTTGTTCGGGGCGGCGTCCGTTGCGAAGAACCCGATGAGCAGCGTTCCGAGGATGCCGCCGACCAGGTGGACGCCGACGACGTCGAGTGAATCGTCGAAGCCCATGCGGAACTTCAGTTCGATGGCCAGGGAGCAGACGGCGCCGGCGATCACGCCGATGGCGAGGGCACCGAGAGGGCTGACGGCCCCGCACGCGGGGGTGATGGCGACAAGCGCGGAGATCAGGCCGGAGGCGGCGCCCATGCTGCTGGCGCTGCCCAGCCGGATGCGTTCCACGAGGGCCCAGGCCAGGAGGCCCGCACAAGCGGCGACGGCGGTATTAAGGAACACCACGGAGGCTGACTGCCCGGCCGTGAGCGCCGAGCCTGCGTTGAAGCCGAACCAGCCGGCCCACAGGAGTCCTGCGCCGACCAGTACCAGCGGCCTGCTGTGGGGTTTGGTGTGTTCGCTCTTGGGCCAGCCGGCGCTGCGTCCCAGGACCAGTGCGAGTGCCAGGGCTGCGATTCCTGCGTTCATGTGCACGGCCGTTCCGCCGGCGAAGTCGATGGCTTTGAGGTTGTTCACGATCCAGCCGCCGGTCACCGACCCATCGGCCGAGGTGAAGGCGAATACCCAGTGTGCGACAGGGAAATAGACAAGGGTTGCCCATAGGGCGGCGAAGGTCATCCAGGCACCGAATTTCATTCTTCCTGCCGCCGCTCCGGCGATGATTGCCGTCGTGGTTCCGGCGAAAAACAACTGGAAGGCAGCGAACAGGGCGGCAGGTATCGCAGCGTTCGGGTCCTCGGACAGCAATTGCTCCATCCCGAAGTATTCCGTGATGTTGCCGATGAGGCCGGCACCGCCGACGGAGTTGCCGAAGACCATCGAGTAGCCGAATACGGCCCACAGCACAGCCACGATGCTCATTCCGCCGAAGCACATCATCATCATGTTCAGGATCCTTCGCGACCCGACCATGCCGCCGTAGAAGAGGGCAAGGCCGGGAATCATGATGCATAACAGCGCGCTCGCGGCGAGGATCCAGGCGGTATCTCCAGAATTCATGGGACTCCAATCAGAAGGGGTTGGGGTCTGACGGTGATGAGCGCAAGGCCACGCACAAAGTAACCGTGAGGTGAAACCATGATTCATGACAGTGAACGATTGCGGGTTTCGCATGCGTTACGTTTCCGTTGCAATCGCCGGCCGATCGCGACGTGAGGATTTAACGTTCCGAGCGCACGGCTGTAACACCACCTTGACTAATGTTGTTCAACGGCGTGTCCCCTTAGGTAACACCAATTCCCGAACGATCACGGATCGCCCGGACTGTAGTTCGCGGGCGGCAGTGAGGCCTGCAAAGCCAGTTCCGATGATAACGACGTCGGTTTGTTCGGTCGGGGCGCTGGGATCCAGCGGTGCGTCGGTGCAGGGGGCGGGCTGAAGGCACTGATCCACCCGGAACCGTGTTATCCGCGGCAGGCGTTGCATCCTCGCGTGCCTTTCCGAGCGGCTCTTGTGTTTCTCATGCAGTTGGCACGCCCGCAGCAATGGCTATCCCCAGGAACGGGCGCTCTGCGGTATGGGGGAGGGCAGCCCGCATCTCCTCGCGATCCCTTTTGGCGGACGATGTTGCCCAGGAACCCGAGGCCGCGCTCACTTATGGGGCCGTGCCGCGAATATTCTCGCGCGTCCAGGATGTACTCGGCTCGAACTGGGCCTCGCACAATCTGCAACCATAGCGCGGTCGACCCGATATTCGGCTGGGTATATCTCCATTGTCAGTGATACCGGTGTCTTTCCGCGACACTTACGGATGGAATTTGCTGGAATGCGGCTAACTTTGATGTAGATTCTATTCATGGATTCCCTGTCGCATCGGACTGCAAGCCTCATGGATGTTGCGCGCCTCGCCGGCGTTTCACGTTCGACGGCGGCGCGGGCGTTGGGCGGGTATGGATCCGTCAGCAGCGAGCTTGTCGCGATGGTGGTCGCTGCCGCGGAAACCCTGGGATACCGCGGAAATGCCCTTGCCCGGAGTGTTAGCTCAGGGCGGTCCCACACCATCGGCGTGGTTGTCAGCGACATCGAGAATCCATATTTTGCCCGGGCAGTCAGGGGTATCGCGGACAAAGCCAAAGAATCCGGGTTCGACGTGATCCTTGCCAACACGGATGAGAACGTCGAGGCGGAAAGGGCTGCGGTTCAGGTCTTCCTCGACAAGAGGGTGGACGGATTGGTGGTTGCTTCCGCGACGCGGAGCGATTCAGCACACTTGCTTGATGTTGTCAGGATGGAAAGGCCCCTGGTTCTTTTTGACCGGCGGCCGGACGATGTCGTTGCGGACCGGGTGGGGACGGATTCATACGCTGACGCCCGCAAGGTTCTGGCTCATCTGGCGGAGCATGGTCACCGAAGGATTGCTTTCGTCTCGGCGACCACCAAGACGCCGGCTGAACTGGAAGCAGGGCACCCGTTGCCTATTTCGACCATTGCGGACCGCGTGCGTGCCATCAAGGACGAGTCCGCCGAGACCGGCCTTGAGTACCAGTTCATTTCGGGAGTCGTGAGCCCTGAATTCACCCATGCCGCCGTAACTGAGCTGCTGCGCTCTCCTGGCCGCCCCAGTGCCCTGATTATGTCTTATAGCCGCCTGGCCCTCCCTGCCTTTCAAGCCATCAAGGCGCTAGGGCTCCGGGTTCCGGATGATGTGTCCTTGGTTTGCCTGGATGACACCGACTGGATGACCGTCAGTGCGCCTCCCGTCTCCGCCGTGCACGTCCCGTCTTACGAACTGGGCGTTCGTGCCGCGGAGATCCTGCTTGCCAGAATTGCCGGTGGCGGGCCCGAATCAACAGATCACCTTCTTCCCACTGAGTTCGTGGAACGCGAATCAGTGGGACACCTCAGCCTCGCTACTCCGTAATCTCCGCGCTCTGGCAGCAGCGGTAGCCAGTGCCCTGGCCGGCCGCTCGCGACCGCAGGGCGCGCCTTCCAACCGTGCCTGCCGGGCGCTGCGCTTGCCTTGAATCCTGCCCCAATGCGCCGGCGTCGATGTAGCAAATCAAAAAACTATTGATGAAGATACCGGTGTCCTGTACGGTTCGTCAGAAGAGACACCGGTCTCTCCGAGAAGAATGATACCGGTGTCTCAGATGGTGATGACGCATGTTTCAAACGTGAACATGCTCTGTAAATTGCATGTTTAAATCTCAGAAATATCTCAAATTTCATTGACCTCACTGGTTTACTAAAGAAATACTTTAGTTGCACCCAAGGTGACGTAGCTCACCGGATGCACCCCACCAGTGGTAAGACGCCGATAGATCTAGGAGTTTCATTCATGACAGGACAGACCAAGCTGTGGGGCGGCAGGTTCGCCGGCACGTCGAGTCCGGAGCTGTCCCGCTTGTCCCGCTCGGACCCTCGCTACTTTGCTTTGGCCCCTTATGACCTTCATGGTTCCCGGGCCCACGTCCGTGAGTTGAACCGGGTGGGACTCATCAACGACGACGAGCTGCCCGGCTTCCTCTCCACGATCGACGAGGTGGCGCATGATGTTGCGCAGGGAAAGGCAGTTCCACAGCAGGGCGACGAAGATGTCCACACCTTCTTGGAGCGCCTCTTGATCGAGCGCATGGGACCCGTTGGCGGCAAGATCCGGGCAGGCCGGTCCCGCAATGACCAAGCAGCCAACGATCTTCGCCTATACATGCGGGACAAGGTCCGCGAGGTCAGCGCCCTCGTGCTGGAGCTGGCCGAAGCATTGGCGGGGCAGGCCGAGCAGCACCTTCGCACCCCGGTGCCGGGATTCACCCACCTCCAGTCGGCCCAGCCTGTGGTCTTCGGCCACCAGCTTCTGGCCCACGCCCAGCCGCTGCTGCGGGATTTGCACCGCTTCCAGGATTGGGACCGCCGATCAGCTGTTTCCCCGCTCGGCGCAGCAGCTCTTGCCGGTTCGACTTTCGCGCTCCACCCCGAGCTTGCCGCCCGGGAGCAGGGGTACGAAACGAGCGCCGAGAACTCGATCGACGCCGTCGGAAGCAGGGATGCGGCAATCGAATTCCTGTTCGTCTGCTCCCTGACTTTGATCGACATCTCCCGTCTGTGTGAAGAAATCATCTCCTGGGCATCCCAGCAATTCGGCTGGATCCGCATGGATGACGCCTACTGCACGGGCAGCTCGATCATGCCGCAGAAGAAGAACCCCGACATCGCCGAAATTGCCCGGGGGAAGTCAGGCCGGGTTCTTGGCGACCTCATGGGCCTCATGGCCAGCGTCAAGTCGCTTCCCCTGGCTTACAACCGGGACCTCGCGGAAGACAAAAACGCCGTCTTCGACGCGGTGGACACCCTGGAGGTGGCGCTTCCGGCCCTCAGCGGGCTGGTGCGCACCTTCACGGTCAACGTCGAGGTCACCACAAAGCAGGCGACGGCCGGGTTCACCCTCGCCACTGAGGTCGCCGATTGGCTTGCCAAGCAGGACATCCCGTTCAGTGAGGCGCATGAGATTTCGGGGGCCTTGGTCCGTTTTTGCGAAACGAACGGATTGGACTACGGGGATCTCAGCACTGAACAGCTCGTATCCGTGGACCCCCGCCTCACACCCGAAGTGAAATCGGTCCTCACCATCGAAGCCGCACTCGAGGCACATTCCGGGTTCGGTGGAACCGCACCGCATCGCGTTGCGGAACAGCTCACCCGCCTGCGGGCGAACCTTGACCAGGTGAAGAGCTGGACCGGCGACTATCAAGGGCTTCGGGTCACGCCGGAAGACCAAGGCTAGAAAGGTGGTCCGTGCCGTGACCATACTCTCAGCCGCACATCGATCCCTAACCTAGGAACAGCCAGGAACAGCTATGAATACTCAAATCGAGCCGCGCGTCGCGAGCGACGTGCCAGAGCTGAAAATTGTCCCGCGCCGCCACATAGGCCGCTGGGCCGGCGCGGCCTTCGTCGTGTTGCTGCTGGTCTGGCTGGGAATCTCCTTTTCCCGCGCGCAGATCGACTGGCCCACCGTCCAGGAATACCTGACCGTCCCGGTGCTCATCCAAGGAATTGGCGTTGCGATCATCCTGACGGTCGTCGCGATGGTCATTGGCGTTGCCTTGGGCGTTATCACGGCCGTCATGAGGCTGTCCAAGAACCCGGTGGTGTCAGGGGTGGCCTGGCTGTACATCTGGGTTTTCCGCGGAACCCCGGTCTACCTGCAACTACTCATGTGGTTCAACTTGGCCCTCATCTTCCCGTATATCGGGATCCCGGGGGTGTTCCAGGGAAGGATGATCGACCTCCTGACGCCGTTCGTGGCGGCCTCGATCGGCCTCGGCCTCAACCAGGGCGCCTACACCTCCGAGGTGGTCCGCGGCGGCATCCTGTCCGTCGACGAAGGGCAGACCGAAGCTGCCCAGGCAATCGGCATGACCCGGCTACAGGCAATGCGGAAAATCGTCCTGCCGCAGGCCATGCGGGTCATCATCCCGCCGCTCGGCAACGAGGTGATCGGCATGCTCAAGACCACCTCGCTCGCATCGGCCATCGGTGTGAGCGAAATCCTCTCCGAAGCCCAGCACATCTACTACGTGAACAACCGAATCATGGAACTCCTGATCGTGTGCGCCGTCTGGTACCTGGGAGCGGTGTCGCTCCTGAGCATCGGCCAGTTCTACCTGGAGCGATTCTTCGCCAAGGGTTCTTCCAGCAAACAGCTTCCACTGACACCGCTCCAGCACCTGAAGAAATTCTTCGGCACCAACAGAAAGGCCATCCGATGAGCGACGTCCTTGTCCGGGCTGAAAACGTCCACAAGAGCTTCGGCCTCAATGAGGTCCTGAAAGGGATCAACCTCGAGGTCAGGTCCGGCGAAGTGGTCTGCCTGTTGGGCGCTTCGGGATCCGGCAAAAGCACCTTCCTGCGCTGCATCAACCACCTTGAGACACTTTCCAACGGCCGTATCTGGGTGGGTGACCGTGTGGTGGGCTACCGGCAGGACGGGAACCGCCTGTTCGAGCTTTCAGACAAGCAAGCTGCCCGGCAGAGGCAGTCCATCGGCATGGTCTTCCAGAGGTTCAACCTGTTTCCCCACCTGACCGTCCTGGAAAACATCATCGAAGGCCCGGTCCTGGTCAAGAAGGAAAAACCGGCCGACGCCCGCAAATTCGCTTCCGAATTGCTGGCACGGGTCGGGCTCGCAGGCCGGGAGGCCTCCTACCCCCGGCAGCTCTCCGGAGGCCAGCAGCAGCGCGTGGCAATCGCCCGGGCGCTGGCCATGAGGCCGGAACTGATTCTTTTCGATGAGCCGACCTCGGCATTGGACCCCGAGCTCGTGGGCGAAGTCCTCGATGTCATGAAGGACCTCGCCCTCTCGGGCCTCACCATGATCGTGGTGACCCACGAAATCGGCTTCGCCAAGGAAGTCGCTGACCGCGTGGCCTTCATGCACAACGGACAGATCGTCGAGATGGGGCCGCCGTCGGAAGTCATCGGAAACCCCCAACACGAACGCACGCAGGCTTTCCTGTCACGTGTCCTCTAGCCGCTTTACCCCCATCGCATCCCGCCCCCTCACAACAAACGGAGCCAACATGAAGCACCTCAAGACTGCTGCCCGCCTCGCCGCGCTGGCCGCCGCCGCAACCCTCGGCCTGACCGCCTGCGTGGGCGGACCGGTTGCCGCCCCTTCCGCATCCGCCCCTGCCGGTCTCCCACAGGAAATCAAGGATGCCGGAAAGCTGCGCATCGGGCTCTCTCCCGATTTCCCCCCGATGGAGTTCCGGGACAATGACAAGAACCTGGCAGGCCTCGACATCGAGCTCCAGCAGAAGCTCGGCGAAGCGCTCGGCGTGAAGGTCGAGGTAGTGGAATCGCCGTTCGACCAGCTGATCAACTCGGCCCAGACCGGCCGCGTCGATGTGGTCATGTCCGGCATCTCGGACACCATGGAGCGCCAGAAGACCGCGGACTTCGTGGACTACTTCAAGTCCCAGGGCCGCCTTTACACGTCGGGAAGCCGGGCCGGCGAGTTCACCAAACAGCAGGACGCTTGCGGCAAGAAGCTGGCTGTGAGCGGAAAGACCGACTACTTCGAGCAGGTCAAGGCCTTGAGCAAGACACTCTGCACGGACAAGGGCCTGCCGGAGATCAGCATCCTTCCCACGGACTCCGGGGCAGCCGCACGCTTGCAGATCGATCAGGGACGCGTGGACCTGGCCGTCCAGGGCGCCGAGAACCTCGCGTACTTCGACAAGACCGAGCCCGGGAAATACAAGGCAGTGCTTGATTCCCTTCCGGCCAAGCCGTTCGGAATCCTCGCCAAGAAGGGCAACACCCAACTCGTGAACGCCATCCAGGACGCCCTCAACAAGGTCAAGGCCAGCGGCGACTACCAGAAGATCCTGGACAAGTGGGGCCTCGGCTACGGCTCGATGACCCCGGAAGTCAACGGCGTCAAGTCTTGATCCGGTTGAACAACCAAGCGGGAGCGGCGGTGTGGCCCGCAAGCAAGCGGGCCGCCGTCGCCCTCGCTTTCGATCTGGACGGTCCCACGGGGGACGCCATGCTCAAGGGCACCATTTGGGACCGTCCCGAGTATTTCACCCAAGGCGCTTACGGCCCTTGGCGCGCCTTGGACCGCATCCTCGGGCTCCTTGAGCGGCACTCCTTCCCGGCAACGTTCTTCACCCCTGCATGGGTGGTGGAGACCTGGCCGGAACAATGCCGTCGGATCGTGGAGCAGGGACACGAGGTGGCGCACCATGGCTACCGGCACGAGAAATACTGGGACCTCAGCACGGAACAGCAGCGCGAGGTCATCGAAACCAGCCAGCGGATCTTCCACAACGTCCTGGGAACCACGGCCGTCGGTTTCCGGACTCCGTCGGGGGACTGGCGCCCCGAGACGCCGGCGCTCCTGGAGGAACTCGGCTTCGAATACTCCAGCTCCATGCGCGGCGACGACCGGCCGTACTTCCATCCCGGCGGAGTGCTCGTGGAGATCCCGGCCCGCTCCGAAATGGACGACTACTCGTCACTCGCGTACACCACCAATCCGGACTGGCCCTCGGGCGGCGACCGAATAGCGAGTTACGAACTGACCTTGGACAACTGGATGCGCGAATTCGATGGCTACCGCTCCGAGGGTCTGTGCCTTTCGACGATCTTCCACCCCAAGGTGGTGGGCCGCCCGGGCCGTGCCGCGCTGCTGGACCGCTGGATGGAACCCATGGGCGCCCAAGACGACGTGTGGTTTGCCAGTTGCCGGGACGTGGGCCGCTGGTGGCAATCGCGGCAAGCCCCCGATCTGGAGGAGAAGGCATGATGACGACGCCGGAACAACAGTCCCCGACGCCGGAGCAACAGTCGCGCGGCCCTGCCCGTTGGCCGGACGGCAAGGAGAGCGCCTTCGTCCTCACCGTGGCGTTCGAAGCCGAACTGTCCATCCTCTCGGCGGCCCCGGACGCCGTCGACCGCGCCAAAAGCCTTTCCGTGGGGCAATATGGCGCGACACGCGGCGTCGATCGCTTGCTCGCGGAGCTTGAGCGCAGCGGCACGCGGGCCAGCTGGTTCGTCCCCGGGCGCAACCTGGAGGCCTATCCGAGGCAGCTCGAAGCGGTGGTGGCGGCAGGCCACGAACTCGCCAACATGGGCTGGGCGTTGGAGGATTTCGGCAGCCTGGACCTCACCGGGCAGCTGGAATCGATCCTCAGGGCACAGGAGGCTTTCCATGACCGACTCGGCTTCCGGCCGGAGGGTTTCCGGGTTGGTCGAGGATCGTATGCCCATGGCCTGCCCGCGGCACTGGCAGACCACAGCTTCAGCTGGTCCTCCTCGTGGCATGGCGACGACATTCCGCATTTCCACGCAGGGGACGCGCGCCGACTGGTAGAGATCCCCAGGCACCACGAACTGGACGATTTCCCCTATTTCGTCTTCAACCTTGACCCGCCGATTCCCAAGGGCAGCCCGCGCATCGCCTCCACCCGGGAAGTACTGCGAAATTGGATCATCGAATTCGAGGCCTACCGTACCGAGGGTCTTTGCTTCGTGCTCACCGTCCACCCGGAGATCATCGCGACCCCGGGCCGAATCGGGATGCTGCGCGAATTCATGGACCATGTAAACCGCTACGAGAACGTCTGGGTTGCCACGGGCAGCGAGGTCGCGGCATGGTGGCGCGACCACGGCGAACCGAATTCAGCCGGCCATCCCGCGGAAATCTTCCACACCATCACCACGTCAGGCAAAGGCAAATGAACCATTCCCGGAGAGCTTCCGAGATCTTTTCAGACTTCATCACCTCGCTCGGCTTCCAGGACATCCCGGACAGCGTGAAGCATCGGGCGAGGCTCCACATCCTGGATACGCTCGGCGCCGGGATCGCGGGGGCTGCTTCCCGGGAAGTCGCCATCAGCCGTTCGGCGCTCATGGCCGGGTATGGCCTGGCGGATGAGGCCCAGGCAAGCGGTGGCTTGCCCGGTCGCGCCGACAGACCGAAGGCTGTGCCGCTCTGGGGAGCTCCGGCCGTGGCCCCGCCGCTTGCCGCCGCCTTCATCAATGGCGTCGCGAGCCACGCCTTTGAGCTGGACGATTCCGGCGGCTGCGATCATTCCGGGGCTGTTGTCCTCCCTGCAGCCCTCGCCGCTGCCGCCATGCGTGACGAGCCGGTGCCAGGCGCGCAACTCATGCACGCGGTGGTGGCCGGATACGAGCTCGCCCGCAGGGTCCAGGACGCTTTGGGCGGGTACGACGCCGTCAATAACCTTGGATGGCACTCCACCGGCGTTTGCGGTACTTTCGGCGCTGCCGTGGCCGCGGGCATCATCCTCGGACTCGATTCTAGGCAGATGGCATCAGCCATCGGGCTGGCCGGTTCCTTCACGGGCGGAACTTGGGCGTTCATCGGAGATGGTGCCATGTCCAAGCGCATGCACGTGGGCCGGGCCGCCGAGGCCGGACTTAACAGCGCCCTGTTGGCTCGGGGCGGCTTCACCGGTCCCGCTGACCTCTTCTCCGCGCCCTGGGGCAGCTTCCTGAAGATCTACGGCGGAAGCTCAGGTGTGTCCACGGACGAGTCGGCAATTCATGCCACCTTGGGCAAGGAGTGGCAGATCGACAAGGCTTCCATCAAGCCGTACGCCAGCTGCCGCAGCACGCATTCCGCCATTGACGCCGCCCTGGAACTCCAACGGAAACACGGCTTCACTACGGAGGACATTCGCGGCATCACGGTCCGGACCAGCTCCCTGATCATGGACATGTGCGGCAAAGCGGACGTGTCCTCCCTGGTATCGGCACAGCTCAGCATGCACTTTGCCGTGGCCACGGCCCTGCTCCGCGGCGGCGTCGGGCTGGACGACATCACTGAACAAGGCAGGACAGATCCCCGCGTCAGCGCGCTGATGGGACTAATTTCGCTGGAACTGGATCCGGCCCAGCAGGGCGGATCCGCCGAACCATACCTTACCGTCTGCACCGCCGACGGCGACTACTCGCTCCAGGCTGTTCGGGCGCGCGGAGCGTCCACCAACAGGCTCAGCGACGAGGAAACCATCGGGAAGTTCATGTCCCTGGCCGGTGCGCGCCTCGCGCCGGATGACGCCGTCGAACTCGTCAATCTGGTCACTCGGCTGGAGGACGTTCCGGACATCGCGCGCGTGCAACAACTGCTGAGCGCCTCCCGCGAGGCGAGCGTCATCAGCTAGCTACGGCCCAGAAACGCCAGCCGCTGCTTCGGCTTCGGCCCGAGAGGTCACCGTGACGGAGGCGGCCGGAAAGCAGCCTGGGCTTGCACCCGGCTAAGGAGGGCGCAAGGGATCACGCTGCGTGCGCAGGCCATGAAGACCGAGGCACTCCTCGCGTCCGTAGCCAGGTTCCGTCCGTTCATCGACGGCAACAGAGGTACTGCATGGACGCTCATGGTCCAGCTGCTGTGGAGCAACCGCCACCGGCACGACTTCAACCCCGACGAGGGGTTCGCCTTGGTCGTGGGTGTGGCCGCTGATGACATTGACTTGCAGGGCAGCGCCGTCCTGATCGAGCAACATTTGATTCGACGGTAGGTCCCGTGAGTGGGATCCCAAGCTGATCGTCGGAACTCCTTGACGTGCGGTAGGTGGGGGAATCTGCAGGGGTGAGATTTGGGGTGCGTACAACATACACACTTTGTCCATCGGACTGGGCCGTACCGGTGCCGGATTGGCCCGTACTGGCTATGTTTTCGGGAGTTCCCAGTGTTTCCGTGGCCCGGAATGCGGTTCGAGTCCCACCTCGGGCACAGTGTTTCCGCTCGTCAGAGGGGTTTTTGCTTTAACGTGTGTACAAAGCTTGTAGTGGCGTCCCTCTGACGCTTGGTTGGCGGGCCGGTGGCTGGCTGCCGCGGTGGCCTATGAAGGTGTTTGGGGTGGCGGGTTCAGGGTCCCGGCTGGACCCCAAACACCCATTCTCGGGATGGATTGAGAGGTTCGGATGTAGTGCTTCTCCGATGAACGCTTGCCCGTTTGGTGCAGCACATTTGTTCTGTCGCTTCCGTCCGGCTGACGATGGAGAGTTCCACAGATCCGCGCGCTCTGTGATGTCCCGCCAGACGAGGCCATCCGGTTGAAGCCGGACGGAGGACGCGGGCGCCAGTGTCACGCCGAGACCGCACTTGACCATCGCGAGTTGGGAATTGATCGAGTTGGCATAGTGCTGCGCGTTGGGGCTGAAGCCCGCCTGTCTGCATGCCGCAACGAGTTCGACGTGATATTCCGGCGAGATCGACCGGGGGAGCCAGACCCAGGAGTCGCCCCGGAAATCGGACAGACCGCCTTTTCTTCGGCAAGCGGGTGGTCCTTGGGGGATGGCAATGGCCAACGTGGTCCCGGACCACGATGCTTATGCCTTGAGGCTTTTCTCCACGATGGGCAGGCACTCATTGCGGCTGTGTTCGACATGCGCGAAGGCGAGGGCTGCGGCGAGCTCGGAGTGTCCTTCGGTGATCGCCTGCACGATGGCGCTGTGCTCGTGGTGTTGCACGAGTTGGTCGCGGTCGGAGGCCACATGGAAGAGCCGGCGGACCTGGCCGTTCACTGGCGACATGAGCCTTCTGAGGAGATGGCTGCCGCTGAGCTCAAGGATCTCCTCGTGGATCTTCGAGTTGATATCCGCGATAAGGTTCTCGTTGTTCTCCTGCAGGGCAGCCTCCGCAGCGCCCAAGAGGTCTCTCAGCCGGCTTGCGTCGGTGCCGCCCGCGCAGGCCTGGGCCGCGAGCCGGGTGCCGAGGACTTCGAGACTTGACCGCACGTCGAACAGTTCGGTGACGGCCTGGACTGTCAGGTGGGTCACGACCGCCCCTCGCCGGGGCAGGGTCTCGATGTAGCCTTCGCTCTCGAGCTGGGGGAGTGCCTCGCGTACGGGCACTCGCGATACCTGGAGTTCGAGCGCCACATCCCGCTCGCGGATCCGCTGTCCCGGAGGGAAGGTGCCGTCGATGATCCGCTCGCGGATCCACTCGTACACGTTGCCGGCGCGCGACGTCGAGACCGCCACGTTCGTTGCCTCTGCTGTCACAAGATTCCCCTCTGGATGGCCACAACGTCTTAAGCATGCACGGAACTTTCTTGGCATGCCAATCATCTCCCAAGAGTCTTGGTTATTGCAATATTTTTCACACTTCGCACTATTTGGCATACCAAAAGTGATCTATGGTGATTGGCAACACACCTGGAAGGAGTCCCTGTGACCCTCATTCTTAACGCCTCGGACCTCGCCGCCTCGGCAGATATGGGCGCAACTATCCGAGCGATAGAGGCGAGCCTGGCAGACCAGGCGCGCGGCGCGGCCGACCAGCCCGGCCCGCTATCCATGCGGCTACCGGATACCGACGCGCGGTATCTCGTCATGGCGGCCGCATCGGCTCCGCAAGGCCTGGTCGCTTCAAAGCTGCTCTGTGACATCCCGTCCAACGCACGGGCCGGTCTCCCTAGCCAGCGTTCGTCGATCGTTCTGACCGACCGGGCCACGGGGGAGACCCTCGCGCTTCTCGACGGCCGCGTGCCAACGCGGATCCGCACGGCGGCCATGACTGCGGTCGCTTCGCGCCACCTCGCCCGGCCCGAGAGCCGCATCCTGGGCCTCGTCGGGGCCGGGGCTCTCGCCATAGCGCATGTGGAGGCGATTATGTCCGTCCTACCGATTGACACCGTTATCGTTTGGTCGCGCACTGCCGAGACTTTGGACAGGTTCCGTCGGGCTGTCGAGCCCGGCGGAACCGAGGTTATCCGGGCTGAAGGTGTTCGCGAGGTCGTGGAAATGAGCGACGTCGTCTGTACGCTCACTCCCTCGGAGTCCCCTATTGTCCTTGGGCGGTGGTTCCGTGACGGGCTGCACGTCAATGCCGTCGGGGCGCGTCCGCGCCCCGACCACCGCGAGCTCGACGCCGAGGCGATGTCCCGCTCGCGGGTCGTTGTTGACAGCCTTGAGACCGTCCTGGCCAAGTCGGGGGACCTGCTGCTGGCAGTCGACGAGGGGGCGTTGGCACTCACCGACGTCGCTGGCGAACTCGGGCAGGTGATCATCGGTTCGATTGCGGGACGGGAGGGTCCGGATCAGATGACGCTCTTCAACTCCGTTGGCATGGGGCTGCAGGACCTTGCTATCGGGAGGCTCCTCTACGACGCGGCGCTGGAGCGGGGCCTGGGCGTACATGTCAATCTCTCCGACTGAGTCCCAGATAGCATTTGGCATGCCAAAACCGAAAAAACTCCTCGAAAGATGATGACACGGGTCACATTTGATGGAACCATGTATACCAAATCTCCTTAAGTACCACTTCTCCCAAACAAACAGAAAGGCACAGTGATGGCATCTACGCAATCACTACTGGAGCGGATGGACGGCATGCGGGTCGGCAGGCCTCATATCCAGCTCGCGTTAATCGGAGGCCTTGGGCTGCTCTTTGATGGCATGGACGGTTCACTCGTCTCCTACATCCTGCCGATCATCAAGCCGCTCTGGCATTTGGATGGCGCCCAGTCCGGACTCATCGGCAGTGCGCTGCTCATCGGCATCTTCATCGGTTCGATCGGCGCCGGAGTCCTCGGCGACCGGATCGGCCGCCGGCGCATCATGATGTACGCCCTCGCGCTCTACGCGGCGGCGACAATCGCGGCCGCATTCTCCCCGAGCTGGGAGCTCTTCTTCATTTTGCGGATCATTGCGGGCATCGGCATCGGCGCCGAATCGGCCATCATCCCGACCTTCATCGCGGAGTTCATCCCCAAGCACCGCCGCGGCTTCTTTGTCGGAGCCGTCGCCGGGTTCTTTGCCCTTGGCTACGTGAGTGCTGCCCTGATCGGCACCACGGTCGTCGCGGGACTTCCCGAAGGCTGGCGAATCGGCCAGCTCATCTCCGCCGCGCCCATCGTGATGCTGCTCTGGTGGCGGCGCGTGCTGCCCGAGTCCCCTCGGTGGCTGCTGACCCGCGGCCGTTACACCGAAGCGGAAGAAGTGGTGCTCGGCTTGGAGGAAGGACGACTCGTCCGGGCATGGCACGGGCCCCAGACCACCGCCGGAACCACAGCACCGAAAGCCCCACCCCTGTTCCAGCACGTTGATCTGTGGCGGCACGGGAACGCTCGCCGCACCGCGGTGGTCTGGCTGCTCTGGATCGCCGTCACTTTCTCCTTCTATGGGTTCTTCGTCTGGATTCCCTCGCTCCTCGTGACCAAGGGAATGACGATCACTGGCAGCTTTACCTATTCCCTCATCATCACCATCGCGCAGATCCCGGGCTACTACAGCGCCGCGTTCCTCAACGAAAGGCTCAGTCGGCGCGTCACGATCGCGCTCTATCTCCTAGGCGGAGCCGGCGCGGCGTTCCTCCTCTCCCAAGCGTCGAACGAAGGCGCCATCCTCCTCACGGGCTCACTCCTCTCGTTCTTCATGAATGGCTGCTACGCAAGCCTTTACGCCTACACACCGGAGGTCTACGGGACCAAACTGCGGGCAACCGGCATGGGCAGTGCCTCCGCGTTCGGACGGGTCGGCGGCATCACCGCACCGATCCTCATCGGTGCCGCCTTCCCGGCGCTGGGCTTCGGGGGCGTGTTCACGATGATCATGGCCGTCCTGGGCGGCGCCGCGCTGGTCGTCCTCGTCTTCGGACTCTCGACGAGCGGACGCTCTCTTGAGGAGATCGAGGGCGGGTCAGCGGATGAACCGGGGGAAGAACCGGGGCCCGACGGCGGCAGCCCGACCTCCGTCGCGGGCGTACCCCGGACCGTGCGCACCAGTGAAGGAGGTGGCCATGGCAGTTCGCTCTGACCCTGGACGCTCCCGCGCCGCAACGATCGTCCTTCGTCGGGCGCACATCCTCGACGTCGCGAGCGGGGAGCTCAGCCCGCCGCGGACCATTGTTTCCCGGGACGGCATCATCACCGAGATCTCGGACTCGACCCGCACGGTGGCGGATGCCGTCGAAATTGACGTGGCTGGCCAGACTGTCCTCCCGGGCCTCATCGACGCCCACGCCCACGTCACGCAGGCATCGGGGGACTTCAACGAGATCCTGTCCTGGTCGCCGCAGTACCACGCGGCCCGCACAGCCCGGGTCCTGCACGAGATGCTGCTGCGTGGCTTCACCCTTGTCCGGGACATGGGCGGGGCGGACACCGGACTGGCCCGCGCCGTCGACGAGCGGCTCGTGACCGGCCCCCGCCTCAAGGCGGGTGGCCCGATCTTCGCCCCGACCGGAGGGCACGTCCTCACGAAGGTCTGCGACGGCGAAGTCGAGCTTCGCCGGGCACTGCGGGCCGAGTTTCGCGATGGTGCCGACCACGCCAAGCTCACTCTCTCGGGCGGCGTCGTGTCGAAGATGCGCCTCGAGGCACTCGGCTTTTCTGACGCGGAGGTCCTCGCCGCCGTCGATGAGGCCCGTCTCGCCCACCGGTACATCGCCGCGCACGTGTATACGGCCGAGGCCGTGGCACGCGCGCTGCGTCTCGGCGTCCGCACGATCGAACACGGCAACCTGCTCGACGACGAGTGCATCCGGCTCTTCCTTGAGCGGGACGCCTTCTACGTCCCGACGCTCGCCACCTACTGGGCGATCCTCTCCGGGGTGACGGGCCACGGGCTCGACGCCGCCAAGAGGGCGGCAGTGGAGGACATCTTCGAGCGCGGGCTCGAATCGCTCGCCAAGGCCTCGGTCGCGGGGGTCCGAATCGGGTATGGGACGGATCTCCATGGTGAGGGTCTGCCGCTGCAGCTTGAGGAGTTCCGGTTACGCGCGAGGGTACAGGAACCGCTTGAGGTGCTTCGCTCGGCCACCATCGTCGGTGCCGAGATCGTCGGGGAGGCCGGCCGCGCCGGCGTCGTGGGCGAGGGAGGGTATGCCGACCTGATTGTGGTCGACGGAGATCCCCTCTCAGACATCGGCGTCCTTGCCGACGGGCGCTCGCTTCGGCTCGTACTTGTTGACGGCGACCCTGTGCGCCCGGAGTAATCTATCGGCAGTGCCTGTATCGGGACTCCCGCCGCGACGTCCTGGGCGAATGAATCTGATTGGACCATTGTGGGACCAAGAACCGTAAGCAAAGTCGCGATCTTGCGTCTTGTTTGGGCCCTAGCCAACCTCCCATCGTGAGTGGTGGGATCCCTCCCGGCGAGGCCGACAACAGCCGGATGCTGAAGTACCGTTTCCGGGCCGGCCGCGAACTGGCTTGTGCTCGACCATCCCCGGGCGTCCGGCAGAATCCCGACCGGAAGCGATGCGGTCCGCCGCTTCTTGGGCAAAGATGGACGGTTAGCTGAGTCAGCGATCCGCTACAGCAAACTGGCTATGTTTCCGGTCCAGCTTGGCCTTGTTGTTGCTTATCGTGGGGACCGAATCCCCGAACGTGTATGCCGCCGACGAGGATCCACCAGTAGGAGTCATCCGCCTCCAGACGTCGGATGAGGGTCTGTCGCCCCAAGTCCTCGGCGGGATTGGGGAGGCCAACCAGGCTGGATCGCAACCTCCCGTACCGCCGGACGACCGGCTGCAACCACTTCAAAACAAGCAACAGGACTCCTTCGGGACAGGACATGCTTGGGAGGGGCTTCCGGAATCATGAGTATGAGGCCCCCGGAGCGGCTAATTCTCCCGACGGCCGTCCACGAGGCGCGGCACGCCGAGGGGGTTCTCCTCGCGCAGGGCCTCGGGCAGCAGATGCTGCGGGAAGCCCTGGTAAGCGACGGGCCGCAGGAAACGTTCGATCGCGGCTGTGCCCACTGAGGTGCTGCCGGCCGCCGTCGTCGCCGGGTAGGGGCCGCCGTGCTGCTGGGCATACGTGACCGAGACGCCAGTAGACCACTGGTTCCAGAGCACTCGCCCGGCCTTGCGTGCGAGGATCTCCACGAGCCCGTCCACCCGGCAGGAATCCGTTCCGTGGATTGTCGCGGTCAGTTGGCCCTCGAAGGTTTCAGCGATCAGCGGAAGCTGGGACTCGTCGTCGTACGCCACCACCACAGCAGTGGGGCCGAAGCACTCGGCCTGGAGCGCGTGCGGTTCGGCAAGCATGTCCGTGGCTGTGGTCAGCAGGAGGGTGGGGCTCGGCGGGTCCGCCAGGGGATCGGTGCCCTGGGCCAGGACGTTCAGCCGGGGGTTGGACTGCAAGCCCTGCAGCCCTTCGACGTAGCCGGACTGGATCCGATCGTTGAGGAGAGGCATGGCCGGAGGTAGGACGGCGTCGCGCAATGCATCCACCAGGCCGGAATCCGCCGGGACGAAGAGCGTGCCGGGCTTGGTGCAGAACTGTCCCGCCCCAAGCGTGAAGGAACCGACGAAGGCCTCGGCAATCTCCGGGCCGCGCTCTGCGGCCGCAGCCTCGGTGACGAAGACGGGGTTGTTGCTGCCCAGTTCGCCGAAGAAGGGGATGGGTTCCGGACGTGAGCTCGCGATGTCGAAGAGTGCGCGTCCGCCCGGAATGGAACCTGTGAAGGCACCGGCCTTAATCCGGGGATCGCGCAGGGCGGCGGCTCCGGCGGCGGTTCCGGTGATGAGCGCGAAAGTGCCCTCGGGAGCGCCGGCTGCGGCAAGGGCTGTGGCGACAACCTTGGCGGTGAGCAAGGAAAGCCCGGGATGGCCGGAGTGGGCCTTGAGCAGCACGGGGCTTCCGGCAGCAAGTGCCGAGGCAGTGTCTCCACCCGCCACCGAGAACGCGAACGGGAAGTTGCTTGCCGCGAACACGACCACCGGCCCCGACGACGCCAGTACACGGCGAATATCCGGCCGTGGAGCGCCCATAGGCCAGTCGGCGTCGGCGTGGTCGATCCGGGCGTCAAGGTAACCGCCGTCGCGCAGCAGCTCCCCGAAAAGGCGCAGTTGGAAAGTGGTGCGCTTGAGCTCACCGCGGAGGCGGACCTCGGCCAGGCGGGTCTCGCGCTGTGCCACGGGGACCAACTGGCCGGCGGCGGCGTCGAGGGCGCCGGCGACGGCGTCGAGCAGCTTCGCGCGTTCGGCAGGCCGCAAGGCGGCGAGGGGCGCCGCGGCGGACTGGGCAGCATCCAGGAGGGATTCCAGCTCGGCGTCAGTAGTGGGCGTTACGGCGCCGGCGTTGGATTGCTTGCCGGGCGTGTTTTGGGCGACGGTGGTCATGCTCGGTCTCCTTTCGGGAGGGGTTGGACTGAAGAGTCAGTGGTCGTCAGCGTCCAGGGCGGCGAGTTCGCCGATGCCCACGGGCGCCGCGAGGGGCCGTTTGGCGATGCCGGAGAGGGACTCGGCGGTTGGCGAAACGCCCGGGCCTGCGCCAAGGCAGGCCGAGGCGAAGCCGCACACGCGGCTTTGGCACCAGCCCATTCCGGCGCGGGTGAAGGACTTGAGGGTCCTGGCATCGCGGGCGCCCAGGCTTTCCCGGGCTTCCATGATCTGGCCGGCGGTGACTTCTTCGCAGCGGCATACGGTGGTTTCCGGAGAAAGCCAGTCCTGCCAAGCAGCGGGTACCGGATGCGCCCCGTGCATTGCCTCTGCGAAACGGCGATGCCGCGCAGCGGTTTTCTCCGGCACAACTGCGCCGCCCGCTGCGGCCGTGCCCGCGGCGATGCCCTCAAGGACGGCTAATGTTGCCCCGCCGACGCCGGTGACCTCACCGGCCAGATACAGGCCCGGGACGCTGGACTCCTGCCGCTCATCGACGACCCCGACCAGCGAGCCGTCGGCGTCGATCCGGGTTTCAATGCCGAAAGACAGGGGCAGCTCCATCTGGGGCGTGAAGCCCCAGCCGAAGCCCACCACGTCCACGTCTTCGTAGATGCGTTCCGTGCCGGGCCTGGTGCTGCCCTCAACATCGACCTTGGCCGTACGCACGCCGGACACGCGATCCATACCGAGGATCCGGGATCCGAGGACTTCGGTGACGATGCTGCGTGTGCGGTACGGAATCCGGTGCCGGGCGAAGACTGCGGCGTATTGCGCGCCCTCGAGTGCCTTTTCCGGCACTCCTGCGGCAGCTCGCAGATGCGCCAGCCAGGCGGTGGGGGAGGAGGACTCGAGCACGGCGAGGACCTTGCCGCCAGCCTCGGCGATATTCGCAGCGACCGGGAGCAGGAAAGGGCCGGTCCCTGCGATCACGAAGCGCTTCCCGGGCAGAATTCCGTTGGCCTTGATGAAGGCCTGGATGCCGCCGGCGGCCATCACGCCGGGGAGATCCCAGCCGGGAACCGGAAGCTGGCGGTCGTACCCGCCGGGGCAGAGGACAAGGCGGCGCGCGACGATGGCTTGGGCACCGACGCCCGCCCCTGAAGCAGCCACCGCGACGGTGGGCGTCGTGCGCAAGGTGAAGCCGGCGTCGTTCGCTTGAGTTGGCTGGTTTTGCTGTGCCATCCAGACCTGGAGGCCGGGAAGGTAGGTGATCAGCCCTTGGTGGCGGGCGGCGTCGAACCTCGCGCGGAGGTCAAGGTAGCTCTTCCACCCGTGGTGTCCACGGCCATCGGGCTCCGGAACCACGGTTTCGGGCCGGTGCCGCCAGAACTGGCCGCCCGGCTGGGCGCCCGCGTCCACGAGCACGACGGCGGCTCCGGTTTCGGCGGCCGAAACGGCCGCGGCAAGCCCGGCTGGGCCCGCGCCTACGACCGCGACATCTGTGCTGACGATGGGTTTCATGCTCGGCCTCCGGGTTCTTCCGAGGGATCCTCCGGGCATGAGCCTTCAATTTCCATGCCCTCGCGAACCTCAACGAGGCACGCGCGCTGGTTGGCGGCGCCGTCGACCGTCAACAGGCAGTCGAAACACACGCCGATGCCGCAGAACAGCCCCCGCGGCCTCTCCCCTTTGCGTGTGGCGCGCCAGGCCGTGATGCTTTGGGCGGTCAAAGCGGCGCCGACACTCTGGCCCGGAGCTACTTCGAGTGGGCGCCCATCAAAGCTCACGCGGACGACGGCGGCGCTTGGGGTTGCCTCTGCCGTGCCTCGTGTTGGGGTACTCATGCGCTGGCCTCCTCGCGGGGTTCCGCGGACTGGTGTTCTGCGGACTGGGGTGAAGCGGGGTGATGTGAACTGGAGTGACGCGCCGGCTCGCCGGTAGGGAGTTCGCCGAAGCGGGCCGGAGCGAAGGGTGAAAGGTCGAGGTCCGGAGCTTGGCCAACCAGTGCCTGGGCCAGGAGCTTGCCGGTGCCTGCGGACAGGCCGATTCCGGCGCCTTCGTGGCCAGCAGCATGCCAAAGCCCAGGGGCGCGCTCGTCGTGCCCGATCACGGGCAGGTGGTCCGGGCAGTACGGGCGGAAGCCGTGATAGTGCCGGATAGCTTTTACATGCTCCAAGAAGGGGAACAGCGCGGTAGCGTTGCGGGCCAGCAGGCTCAATGCGTTGGTGCTCACGGTGCGGTCGAAGCCCACCCGCTCACGCGTTGAGCCAATCAGAATGGTGCCGCTGGGAGTGCCCTCAACCACGGGCGAGGCCTGCAGGCCGCCGTCGGAGCTGCCGACATTGTCGATGTACTCGGCGGCGTAGACCTTGTGGTGGACCATTGGCGGGAGCGGCTCAGTGACCACGACGAAGCCGCGACGGGGGAGCACCGGCACGCTGACACCGGCTAATGCGGCGAGCTCGCCCGCCCAGGTGCCCGTACAGTTCACCACTGCGTCTGCGGAGAAGTCTCCGCGAGGAGTCTTGACGCCGGTGACGCGGTTGCTGCTACGCCGGAAGCCGGTCACGGGAGTGTCCGCCAGGAATCGTGCTCCGGCCTCGGTTGCAAGCCGGACAAGGTGGGCCGCGACGAGCATTGGCTGGACTTGGCAGTCCTCGGAATAGCTTGCGCCGCCCAGGGCCTCGTGGGAAATCTGCGGTTCGGCTTCCCGCAACGCATCTTGGTCCAACTCCTCAACCGCTACGCCGTAACCGGTCTGCACGGCCATGACGCGGTTCAAAGAAGCGAGGCTGCTCTCGCGCGAGGCCACGATGATTCCGCCCTTGGATTCAAACTCCCAGAGCCTCTTGTGATCGCCAAGGTCTCCGTGCCAGACTCCCAGGGAGTAGCGCGTGAGCTCGAGTTCGGGACCGAGTTCCTTGTCCGAGACGAGGATGTTCCCCTCGCACGCGGATGATGTGCCGCTGGCAGGCAGGCCCTTGTCGATGACCGTGACCGAGAGGCCCTGCCGCGCGGCGAAGTAGGCGGTGGCCGCCCCGATGACCCCGGCACCGATGACGAGGACGTCGCTGCCTTGGTTCATGTCTGTTGCTCCTCGGGTGGTGCCTCGTTCTCGCCAGTGGCCCAGAGGCCCCGGGCGTGGCCGATGTGGCGGCGCATGAATTCCTGTGCGGCGGCCCCTTCGCCGGCTTCGATGAGGTCAAGCAGTTCATGGTGTTCCTGGGCCGAGTCGGCCAGGCGGTTGCTCTCGCTCAAAGTCTTGAGTCCGTACATGCGGGTTCGCGTGCGCAAGCTGGTGGCGAGTTCAACGAGCTGGTTGTTGCCGGAATAACGGAGCAACTCGGCGTGGAAATCTCGGTCGGCGGCGAGGTAACCGGCCAGGTCTCCCTCGCGCGCCGACTCGACGATGTTCTCAGCTAGTGAGCGCAGTACGGCTATGCCAGACGGCGGGACCGTTCCGGCGACGTCCGCCATGACCGGCGGCTCAATCATCAATCGGATCTGGGTGATTTCGTCGAGTTCACGATCGCTCATGCTGGTGACGCGGAAGCCCTTGTTCTTTACTGTTTCGACCAGGCCTTCGCGCGTGAGGTCCATCATCGCCTCGCGCACTGGAGTGGCCGAGACGCCGAAGGCCGCGCCGAGAGCCGGCGCCGAATACATGGTGCCTTCCTCGAGGGTGCCGGCGATGATTGCCGCGCGAAGCGATTCGGTGACGGACTCGCGGAGGCTTCGCTGGCGGCCCAGGGGCGCGATGGGAAGCTTGTTGTTGGCTGGCACGGTGGGCACTCCTTGTGCAGGTGTCATGGTCTAGTGCCTCCTTCATACACCAAGGCCGCCGTCACGAGATCCTCCCATGCCATGCCCACGCCCGCATACAGGCAGGGCCGGCCCGGAGTCCGCTCGAACTCGCCTTTGACCAGCTCCCGCAGGTTGGCCGGACGGATCGTCTTCCATTCCTCGACGCTTCGGGCCGGAATAAGGTCTCCGGCTTCTCGCCACGCCGAGGCCCGCCCCTCCACCACGACGTCGCTGCGCAGCACGAGGGATGCATCCACCTCACGTGCGTCCAGCCCGTGCTGGCCCACCGCGGCGACGACGGTACCTGGAGCCACCAGACCGCCGTCGAACACCGGAGTAAGCGACGATGTCGTGCAAAGCACCACATCGGCACCGGATACCCCTGCCGCGCTCGCCGGGCGGACCTCGATTCCCTCGGACGCAAGCTTCTCGACGAGAACCTTCACGCGCTCGGGGCGCTGGCCGACGACGGCGAAGCTCGCCTCCGGGAACACGGCGCTCGCCGCCCGGAGGTGATTGAGTGCCTGGATCCCCGCGCCGAAAACGAGCACGCGCGGCTTCTCCGGGGCGCCCCCGGGGGCTGTGGCGAGAATATGCTTCGCGGCGAGGAGGGTGGTGGCAGGGGTGCGGATGGCTGTGAGCTCGTTGCCATCCATCACGGCGAGGGGAGCCAGGGTGTCCGAGTCAAGCAGCATGTAGATGCCTTGGATCTTCTCAAGCCCCCGCGCCGGGTTTCCAGGGGCAACAGTGAGGGCCTTGACCCCGCTGTAGTGTTGGCCCATTGCGGGCATGAGCAGGAACTCCCCGCCCGGAGCGGGACTGAAGATCCTGGGGCTGTCCTCCTCCGGGTCCACGCCATTCAGGAGCGCCCGCTCGAGGGCGGCGATCGCCGTCGTCCACGGTGCCGCCTCCCGCACCGCCGCAGCGTCGAAGTAAGGGAGGGTCACAGCAGGAACCCTTCCGGGAAGGGATCGGTGGGATCGAGGAAGTACTGGGCCGTTCCGGTCAGCCAAGCCCGTCCAGTCACGGTGGGGACCACCGCGGAGCGCCCTGCTACCTGGGTCTCTTCCACCAGCCGACCGATGAAGCGCGAACCAATATAGGACTCGTTGATGAAGTCTGTGTCCAAGGCGAGTTCGCCGCGCGCGTGCAGCTGCGCCATCCGCGCGCTGGTGCCGGTGCCGCAAGGGGAGCGGTCGAACCAGCCGGGGTAGATGGCCATGGCATGACGGGAATGCTCAGCCGTGGAACCAGGGGCCTTGAGGTAGACGTGGTGGCAACCGCGGATGTCCTCGCGCTCAGGGTGGACAGGCTCGTCGTGGGCATTGATGGCGTCCATGATGGCGAGACCGGCCTTGAGGAGATTGTCTTTTCGGGCGCGCTCGAAAGGCAATCCGAGGCTGTCCAGGTCCACGATCGCGTAGAAGTTGCCGCCAAAAGCCAGATCGTAAGCAATGGTGCCGTAGCCAGGGACGTCAACCGCCGCATCGAGGCGGTCCACGAAGGAAGGCACGTTGCGGATGGTCACGGACTCGGCATGCCCGTCCTTCACCGCCACCTCGGCGACCACCAGGCCGGCCGGGGTGTCGAGCCGGACGGTGGTGACCGGCTCGACTACCTCGACCATTCCAGTTTCCACCAGCACTGTTGCGACGCCGATGGTGCCGTGGCCGCACATCGGCAGGAGCCCGGAGACCTCGATGAAAAGGACGCCGAAGTCCGCATCCGCTCGCGTCGGAGGCTGAAGGATTGCCCCGCTCATGGACGCGTGGCCTCGCGGCTCGGTCATGAGGAGGGTGCGGATCCAATCGCTGTTCTCCATGAACCACAGCCGGCGCTCGGCCATCGTGGCGCCGGGAATCGTACCGATGCCACCCGTAATGACGCGCGTGGGCATGCCCTCGGTGTGTGAGTCCACGGCGTGGAAGATGCGGTTGGTTCTCATCGAGTGCTCCTTCTGGTTGGTCTAGGTTCCCGTGGCTGCTTCGCCGGGCAACGGCCCCTGTGCGTCTCCTGCCAAACGCTCGCTCACGTTTGGCAGGTTTTGCGGGGACGCTCGCTCACGTTTGTTGCTTATTTGTAGCCCTTGGCGAGGGCTGCTTCGGTGTCGCGGATGACGGCGTCGCGCACTGCGGGGGCGAGCGGTCCCCGGGGTGGGCGGCAGACGCCTCCGCGGAGTCCAACGATATCCATGGACAGTTTGATGGACTGGACGAACTCTGTCTTGCTGTCCCAACGCAGCAGGGAGTGCAGGTCGCGATAGATCTCGCGGGCGCGACCCAGGTCGGACAGGTCGCCTGAGGTTGAGAGCCGGTACAGCTCCAAGGTGGATTCCGGAATCGCGTTGGGGTAGCCCGCCACCCAGCCGACCGCACCGGCCAGGCCCATCTCGACGACGGTGTCGTCGGTGCCGATGAGAAGGTCCACTTCTGGGGCGAGTTCCTTGATTTCGTAGGCGCGGCGCACGTCACCGGTGAATTCCTTGACGCCGACAATGAGGCCTTCGCCGTGGAGACGGGCAATGAGCTGCGGAGTCAGGTCCACTTTGGTGTCTATGGGGTTGTTGTAGGCCACAATCGGCAGCCCGACGGCGGCGGCGCGGCGGTAGTGGTCCACCACCTCGTCGTCGTTGGCGCGGTAGGCATTCGGAGGCAGCAACATGAGCGCCTTGGCGCCGGCTTCGGCGGCCTGCTCGGCCCACCTCTGCGTCTGCAGCCCGCCGTATGCGCCGATGCCGGACATCACGGTGAAGCCCTCGGGTGCGGCCTCGACCGCAGTCGTGATGACGCGGGCACGCTCTTCGTCGCTCAGCGTTTGGTACTCGCCCAATGATCCGTTGGGGGCTACGCCGTCGCAGCCTGCGTTGGCCAGGAAGCGGACATGCTCAGCGTAGGCGTCGTAGTCGATGCCGAGATCGTCCTTGAACGGCAGTGCCGTTGCGACGAGTACGCCGTGCCAGGGCTTGCGGGTTTCAGTCATGGTTGGTCCTTTCGGTGGGGCACACGCGGCGCCGTCATTGTGCTGCCGTGAGATACCTCACAGCCTAATCTACCATGTGACATTGCACAGGTGGTCCAAATGGGTGCCGGGCCTAAACCCGGCACCCGGGTTTGCTGAGTTGCGTCAGCTGGAAGGAGCTAGCTCGCGGGAACGACGTATTGCTTCTCGGCGACCTTTCCGAGGCCTTCGGACAGGCCGGCGTCGGTCAGTAGCTTGGTGATGGTGCCGTCCGCGCGCTGTGCGGTGATGCCGGCGTTGAGTGCGTCCTGCAGGCTCTTGTTGCCCTTGGTCATGGGGAATGCAGCCTCGGGAGCGTGGGCGATTGCCCCGACGCGTGTGTCCGGCTTCTCGTTCGCGAGGGCGACCTTGACGCTGGCGGCGCCCTTGAACTGAAGCACCTGCACGCCGTAAGCGTCAACGTCGGCGTCCAGGCGGCCGGCGTCGAAATCCGCCTTGAGTTCGACGCTGCTGGGGTAGGTGACAAGCTTGTCGCCCAGGATCTTCTTGAGGTCCTCGACCCAGAGGTATCCGTCGATCGTGCCGACCTTGTTCATCTTCTCCAGGTCCGAGACGGTCGTGGCGCCCGACTTGGAAACGATGCCCATGCCGTCGAGGTAGGTGGATGCGGAGAAGTCGACGGCCTTGAGGCGTTTCTCGGTTGCGTCGATGGTGCCCACTGCGAGGTCGATATTGCCGCCGGAAATGGATTGCACGGCATCTGCGTAAGTGGCCTGCTGGTAGGCGGGTTCAAGGCACTCGTCCTTGGCTATCTTGCTGACAATCGCGATGTCGATGCCGTTGGGCTTACTGCTGTTGTAGCTGCTGAACGGCGGGATGTCGATGACACCGACCGTCAGCTTCCCCGGTGCGACGGTCTGGATGCCCTGGTGCTTTGGCGTGCACGAAGCCGTGCTTGCGCCCGAGGAACCGCCGCAGGCGGTCAGGCCGAGGCTAAGGGCGATCGCGCTGGCAGTCAGGATGCCGGCGCCTTTGAGGCGGTGGGTATTCATGATTCCTCCTGTTGGTGTTGGGGGTGCTGCAGGATGTCGGTGGAGCGGTTAGTTGCGGGGGATTATCACGCGTGGCGGGCCATGCGCTTCTCGAAGAAGACAGTGATCCACGTGGCCGGCATGGAGATGGCGGCGTAGCAGAGGCCCGCGAGGGTGAAGATCTGGAGGTAGTTGAAGTCTTGGCTGCCGATGTTGTACGCGGACTTCATGAGTTCCGGGACCGCGATCGCGTACGCCAGAGACGTCCCTTGGAACATCTGGATCGCGACGCCCATCAGCCCGGGGATTGCCGAGCGCATCCCTTGCGGCATGATGACCCGGAAGAAGGTGTCACGCCGCGACAATCCAAGGGCGTTGGAAGCCTCAAGCTGTCCACGGGCCACCGACTGGAGGCCTGCCCGCATGATCTCGCTTGAGTACGCCGCCGAGTTCCATGTCAGGGCGAGGCAAGCTGCAGTGATGCTTTCGAACGCGATCCCGAATTTCGGCAAGCCGTAGTAGAAGAGGTAGAGGATCACCAGGGCCGGCGCGCCTCGGCCGATTTCGACGACGGCGAGTCCCAGGGTTCGGACGACGAGGTTCTTGGCGGTCACCATAAGGCTGAGTGCCAGTCCCAATGGATAGCCGAAGAAGATCGAGATGCCGGCGATCAGGAGACTGACGCCGAGGCCCGACATCATTTGCGGGAGGTAGCCCGCCCATTCTGTTAGCCAGGTCATGCGTAGACGGCCTTCCTCATGCGGGAATCGAGTCGGCGGGACAAGTAGGCGACCGGCAGGCTCAGCACGATATAGAGAATGCCCACGATGATGTAGGGCAGGATCCCTTCCACGCTGGGGTGCTGCCGGGCGAAGGCCTGGGACTGAAAGACCATTTCAGTGACGATGATCGTCGAGGCGATCGAGGAGTCCTTCAGCAGGCCCGTCAGGTAAGTGGCGATCGAGGGGGATACGATTCGGAAGGCCTGGGGGACCATCACGCGGTAGAAGGTGGTCCCGCGGGTCAAGCCGAGGGCATTCGCTGCCTCGCCCTGGCCGCGTGGCACGCCCTGTAACCCGCCTCGGTAGATCTCGGCAAGGTAGGCAATGGAGACGACGCCGAGGCCAACCACCGCTGCGGCCACCGGGTTGAACTTGAAAGTGCCGATCTGGATGCCGAACTTGAGCAGGAACAGCCACACGATGATCGGCACGCCGCGGACGAGGTCCACGAAGAGCCGCGACGCCAGGCGAACCAGAACGTTCGACGACGACAAGCCCACCGCGAGTGGAACGGCGCCGGCGATGCCAATCGCGAACGCAGACAGCGTCAGCATGATCGTCATGGGAAGCCCCTGAAGGACCGCGGAAAGTGCGTCCATGTCAGCGCTCCAGCACTGCGCGCAGGAAGCGTCGGGTGCGGGCCTCCTGCGGATCGCTCATGATGGCCCGGGGATCACCCTGCTCGATGATTTTGCAATCGGCCATGACCACGAGCGTGTCGGAGACGTCGCGGGCGAACTGCATCTCGTGGGTCACCACGATCATCGTCATGCCATCGGCGGCGAGCTCGCGCATGACGGCCAGGACTTCGAGCCCTACCTCCGGATCGAGCGCCGACGTCGGTTCATCGAAGAGCATGATGCCCGGATCCAAGGCCAGGGCGCGGGCAATGGCGATGCGCTGCTGCTGGCCGCCGGAGCATCGCCCCGGGTGCTGCGAGGCCTTCTCTTTGAGGCCCACGCGCTCAAGCAACTGCATCGAGCGCTCGTCGGCCTCTTCCTTGCTGCGTCCGAGGACCTTCTGCTGCGGGAAGCTGATGTTCTTCAGCGCGGACATGTGCGGGAAGAGATTGAATGACTGGAACACCATGCCCACCGTGCGCCGAAGTGCCGCGAGATCCCGGCTGCTGACGTCCTTGCCCGGCTCGATGGTGTGCTGGGCCACCTGAATGGTGCCGGAATCGGGCCGCTCCAGGAGGTTGATACACCGCAAGAAGGTGCTCTTGCCTGCGCCAGAAGGGCCGATAAGGGCAGTGACAGTCCCCGGCTGGACGTGCAGGGAAACATCATCAAGGACGACGTGGTCGCCATAGTGCTTCGAAATGTTGTCTAGCTTGATGCCGAAACGGGGAGCGATCCTGCCGTCCGCAATTTCTGAAAGGGTCATAGTGATCTTCCATGTGGTGAGCAAGTGAAACATCGACGATGTGGTCCATGTCACGTGATATGTGCAATGGTACATGACACTGTGGAACAAAAGGAAGGGCTATTTTTGGCGCCTTCGACGGATTCTCCGGAGACCCGTCTGGCCCGAACCCGCCGCCACGCGGGAGTCCGCGCAGGACCACATCAACACGCAAGTCAGCAAAGGATGACGCCGCGCCCTCCCGGGGCAATGACGCCGATGACTGTGACCGGTACCTCAGGCACCTGTTTCTCGAAGAAATCAAGGACGACGCCGGCGTGCGAAGGAATTCTGTGGTCTGGAACGAGCTCCGGGCCTGCTCCGTACCTGAATTGGCGGAACCACTGTCCAGGACAACAGCGGAATGGAACCGCGCAATCGCCCAGGCCATCGCGGCCGCCGCGGAAGGCGCCGCCATGAGCAGCAGTTATCGTATCCGCATGTCCGCGGCTCGGACATACGCCGGGATCGTTCGAATCTTCACGCTGGTGGAGGGGGTCACGAATATCGACGAACGCGACGCATGCGACCTGTCGATCTGGTCCACGTTCGCCACACGTTTACCCCACGGAAACGATGGAAAACGCTGATATGTCACGGACCATATGTCGCACGGAAAGCGGCTGGATTCTGCGGATTTTCAAGCCAACGCAAGCCGCTGACAACCAACAAAATGTGCCGTCCCCTGGGAAGAGCTCAGGAGTTCGAATCTCTTTAGTTCCACGGTGAAGGCCCCCCGACCTGCGGAAACGCTGGGCGGGTTCTAACGGTCGTTGCAACACCCAAGATTTTTGGGAGTTGCAACGACCGTGTCGGCCTTAACGAGAGAAGCTGCCGCCGGCAGGAAATACACGCCTGCGCAGAAGGCTCAGTTCTTTTCGGTGCTGGACCGCCTTGGGAGTGTGAGCGCGGCCGCGAAGGAGCTCGGATTCAATCTGATGACGTGCTACCAGTGGGTCCACAAATCCCGGCTCCCTGAGCGGGTCCCCCGGAATCGGCTGCCTGGGCAGAGGAAATACACGCCTGCGCAGAAAGAAGAGTTCTTCCTCGTGTTCGACCGCCTCAAGAGCACGAGGCAGGCTGCACGGGAACTCGGGCTGAGCCCCGACACGTGCGCCGGCTGGGTGCGTAAGGCAGGGCTGAAAAGCCACGGCACATCGGGGACAGGTCCTCACCCGGGCCGGGATGAGTACTTCCGGCTGCGCAAGACCGGCCTGAGCCGGCGGGAAGCTGCCGCAGCCGTCGGGATCCATCTCCGGACCGCCCAAGAGTGGGACCACGGAATCCGCAAGTCCGCCGGCCGACGCATTTACCCGGATGGCCGGATCGTCGACTACAAACGTGGTGTGACCACCCTGACCCCTCCCGCCGGCACGACCGGAACGACCCAGGTCCCCCTACCGGTATCGGCACTGGAGAAGGCCATCGATCCGCGGTTCCTGACGGTGCAGGAACGGGAGATGATCCGGGACCTGCACGCCGCGGGTTCGTCAATCAGGGCCATTGCCCATGCGCTTGGCCGTTCGCCCTCGACGATCAGCCGCGAGCTGGGCCGCAATTCCGACCCCCGGCTGGGCTACCTGCCGCACGGGGCACACCGGATGGCTGTAGCCCGGCGGACACGGCCCAAGACGGCCAAGCTCGCTGAAGACGGTCCGTTGAGGCGCTATGTGTAGGACAAACTGCTCCTACGCTGGTCTCCGGAGCAGATCAGCCACACGCTGGTCCAAGAGTTCCCCGACGACCCGGAGATGCGCGTGAGCCCAGAGACGATCTACCAAGCCCTCTACGTCCAGGCCAGAGGCGGACTCAAACGCGAAATCCAGGCAGCGCTGCGCACCGGCCGGACCCGCCGCAAGCCGCACCGAACCGGCGAGCAACGCACCCCCCCGGTTCGTGGACCCGATGGTCATGATCTCCGAGCGCCCACCCGAGATAGAGGACCGCGCCGTGCCCGGCCACTGGGAAGGGGACCTCATCACCGGCGCGTACAACCAGTCAGCGATCGGAACCCTGGTCGAACGCACCACCCGCTACGTGATGCTCGTCCACCTCCCGGGCGACCACACCGCCGAAACCGTCCGCGACGGACTCGTCAAGACGATGGCCACCCTGCCGGCGCATCTGCGCGGCTCGCTGACCTGGGACCAGGGCGCTGAAATGGCCGCCCACCGCTCCTTCAGCATGGCCATGGACATGCCGGTCTATTTCTGCGACCCCGCCAGTCCCTGGCAGCGCGGATCGAATGAGAACACCAACGGGCTGCTACGCCAGTACTTCCCCAAAGGCACCGATCTGTCAGTCTTTGGACCTGAAGACCTCGAGCACGTCGCCCAGGAACTCAACGGCCGCCCACGCAAAACGCTCGGCTGGAATACCCCAGCCGAGCGTTTACGTGATCTACTACTAACCACCTAACCAACAGGTGTTGCAACGACCCCTAGAATCCAAGCTGGGTTGGAGGGCCTTCGTCTTGCTTTTTTGGGGCTAGCCCGAGGTTCGAGACTAAAACCGACGGCAGTCGCCTTTGAACGTTGCTTTGGCGACGCTGATCGGCTTAGCCTCGGCCTTTGTTCCCGTTGCCGCCTTGTTGGTGTGAATCGGACCGTGGCCGCTGGAGCGTGAAGGATTCGAAGGATGCGAGCTGTCCTTGGGGACCGGTTACGTTGTAGTACGTGACCTCCATCTTCGTTGTCCCTCCGGGTTCGGTGCCGGGGTCGACGCTGAAGGCCGCGAAACCATAGGAGTTCGCGGCATCGCGCTTTGCCGACCACGGAGCGTCTTCCTGGACGTAGACCGGTGGCCGCTTATTTGTTGTGGGGTCGGGTACGCCAACGCTCGTGATGACACGGCATGAGGGAGGGTTGTAGAACAACTGGTTCGATGGCACGGACGTTCCGCCCCCGCCCAGGACCATGTGCACCGTCCCTTTGGTGGTATCGATGACGTCGGTGTGCGTGTCCGCCGGAATCGGAGTCAGCGTTGCGTTGGCTTGTTGGCCGTGGATCGGGTGGGAGCGTTCGTAGTGGTGCTCGTGCCCGCAGACAACCAGATCCACGCCGTACTTGTCGAACAGCGGCACCCATTCCTGCCGGATGCCCAGGTCGGCTCCGTTGAAGGATCCTGCCGTGCTGATGACAACCTGGTGCATGCAGACGACCACCCAGTCGACGTCCCTATCCGACCTTGCCGCGCTGAGTTCATTTTCGAGCCAGGTTTTCTGGGCGCCCTTCGAGTAGCCCCTGACGTAGCTGTTGCCGCCGTCCTGGTAGCAGACATCGTCGTTGGCGAGGCTGATGACCCGTACTGAACCTGCGGTGAAGGAGTACCAGAGGCCGCGGGTGAGGTCGGTCTGCCCCGGCTGCGGCGGGACGGAGAAGTACGTCTGGTAGGCGGCATACCCGATCGGACCGTTGCCCAGTTCGTTCTCGTGGTTTCCTGCGGCGGGCATCCAAGGCCGGTGACGGGCGCTGCGTGAGTTGTTGTCCCAGAAGTCGGTCCAGGTCCGCACCCGGTTCTCCGAGATATTGGCGTAGCAGAGATCGCCATTGAACAGGTGGAACAGAGGCTGGACGCGTTCGACGCCGGCCGGCATGTCACCGGCAGCGGGGGAACCGAGGTTGTCGTTGACCCATTGCTGCGTTCCTGACCCGGAGCTGGACTTCTTTCCGAGCGTGGGGGTGCCTTGATCGCCGAAGCTTGTGAAGGTGAATTCTCCGCGTCCGCGCGGACCCGTACGGAAAGAACCAAACTCTGGCTGCGCGCCGTCGTGAATGGCTGCATACACATAGTCATGGGATGGATCGAGCTGGGTGAGTTTCGCGTGATAGGCATATACCTTCTGGCCGGATTTGGCGTCGACGTAGCTGGTTTCTACCGCGTCCTGGCTCCGTCCGTAACTTCCGTCGGTTTCGCCGAGCATCGCCCGGGCCTGCTTTACGGGCTGCAAGGTGTGCCACGACACCACAACTTCGCTGGATGCATCGGTACCGAACTGCAGATGCAGTCCGTTCACCACCGGGGTGGTCAGCGGGTCGCCGACGGCAGAGGGCAACATCGCCTTGTTGTCAGCAGCTGACGCCGGGGTTGCGCCTGCCAAAACGGCGACGGCGCTGGCGGCTCCGGCAGCCGTGAAGAAGCCGCGGCGCGAGAGTCCAGTTCTAAAGAGTTCCTTGTCATCAGTCATGGATTCAGCTTGGTGCGGCGCCGAGGCGAGACAGTGAAAACTGTCCAAGCGGCGAGTCACCGACAAATTAATTCTTGGTTACCCCGTTCACTTAGTGAGTGTGCCCGTTGCAGTCGCTGTCGCGGCCGGGAAGCCCGGAGGATGGCGGTCACAACTCGTTGTTCACCCACCGTCGGTCAAGACACGGCACGGGCGCCGCCGCGAGATCAATGAGGGTCTGGATTTCGTGATGAGCCATGACGCGGAGCTGCTCAAGCGCCTTGAGGATGCATGAGTTCGTACCTCGAGATCGAGGATGCCCTGCAGGTGATAGAGCGGTACGGTTTCCACATCCGGGACGTCGAGCTGCTCGCCTCGACTTTGGCGCGCCCGGCAACGACGGTCATGGGCACTGACGCCTATCCTCAACTTGCCATGAAGGCCCAGTGCTGCTCGAGTCCGTGGCCAGGTTTCATCCGCTCCTCGACGGAAACAAACGCACCGCCTGGACGCTCATGGTCCTGCTGCTGTGGATCAACGGCTACCGGCACGACTCCAACCCCGACGAGGGTTTCGACCTGGCATTGGGCGTGGCCGCCGGCGACATCGATTGCAGCGCAACGCCGTTCTGATCGAGAAACATCTGATTCGACGGTAGATGCTGCGAAGCCGTTTCCGAGACTACGCGTCAGACAGCATCTTTTGACCAGGCGTGGCTGGCCCTTCGGGTCCTAGGATCAGCTGGCCCCCTTCCATGGGGACGGGGCTGTTGTGCCGTGGCTATAGTCGAAGGATGAAGCAGCGAGTATTGGGCAAGACAGGGCGGTCCGTCTCCGTTGTGGGGCTGGGCACATGGCAGCTCGGTGCCGACTGGGGCAACGTGGATCCGAAGGAAGCCAACGCCATCCTGGAAGCCGCAGTGGATTCGGGGGTGACCTTCTTCGATACCGCCGACGTCTACGGCGACGGGCGGAGCGAGCAAACCATCGGGAAGTACCTCGCAGCGAACCCCGGACTGGACATAACGGTCGCCACCAAAATCGGGCGGCGCCTGGAACAGATACCGGAGAACTACACACTGGCCAACTTCCGGCAGTGGGTTGACCGTTCCCGGCGGAACCTCCGGACGGAGTGCCTGGACCTGGTGCAACTGCACTGCCCGCCGACCCCGGTTTATAGCCGCCCGGAAGTCTACGATGCGCTGGAGACGCTCGTCGGTGAAGGCGCAATCAAGGACTACGGCGTCAGCGTTGAGCGGACCGATGAAGCACTCGAAGCCATCAAACACGGCACGGCCACCGTCCAGATCATTCTGAACGCGTTCAGACACAAACCCTTGGACGAGGTCCTGCCGGCGGCGAAGAATGCCGGAGTCGGCATCATCGCCAGGGTCCCTCTGGCCTCCGGCCTGCTCTCGGGCAAGTATTCCAAGGACACAGTCTTTGCCGAAAATGACCACCGGAAATACAACCGGAACGGCGCAGTATTCGACGTCGGAGAGACCTTCTCCGGAGTTGACTTTGAACAAGGCCTCAAAGCGGTGGAAGAATTCAAAAAGCTTGTCCCCACCGGAGCAACGACAGCCCAAGCGGCCATCGCCTGGATCGCGGCACAAGGCGGGGTCAGCACCGTCATACCAGGTGCCCGAAGCCCCGAACAAGCCCGCTCCAACGCCGCCTCCATCCAAATACTGGACCACCTGGGCCCCGACTTCGAGAACAGCGTGAGGGAAATCTACGACGCGTACTTCCGCGAGATGATCCATTCACGCTGGTAGCCCCGGAAAGCCATGTCCTTTCGGTCCACCCCCGAAGGGCCACCCCCGAAGGGCCGTGACCGTCGACGCCGGTTCTCAACCGATCGCTATCCCTGCCGCATTCGGCCGGCTATTCGTTCAACCGCTACTCCGCATGTACTGGCAGTTAGGGACGGCGATAGGGTTGGTGCATGAGCGCACCGGATACTACACACGACTGGCGGCCCCTGTGGGCACGGCTCAACGAGGGCGAGGAAACATTTCCCGTCGGCGTCCTGATGACCGCACCGCCGGGCGAGGTCAACAGCGCGCCGCCGCTCGAGTCCGAGTACGGCGTGTTCGAGGCACCCTTGGAGGATTACGACGTCGTGGAGCTGACCCGCTTCGACCGCCCCTTGGCGCGGGGCCGGGTGGTGTTCGGCGATGGTTTCGCTGTGGTGGGCCCGGTGCGCCCAGTGGACGGCGGCGCTGTGGCGCTCGATCACGAGGCCGTGGTTCTGGCCCGCCTGGCGGAGGAAGCCTTCGTCGAAGGCGCGGATGTCGTCTATGCGCCTGTCGACGCCGGGGCGGCGGACAGGTACGAGGCCCTCGGCTGGACTCGGGCGGGCGAACTGGCCCCCTAGGAGCAATGCCGCTTGCTCAGAGCTCGCTCGTGCCAAATTTTCGGCATGGCGCCCAGCAGCTGAATTGACGGCAGTGGCGCAAAAATGAGGGTGCCACAATGTGCACACACCCGGGGCTGCACTGGGCCGTGCCGGGCATATTTTCTGTAGTTCCTGTGTTTTCAGCGGTCGGAAGACGGAGCCGTCCGAAGAGATGACGGATCCGTCTTCCGCTGGTGGTAAAGCGGTCCAGGAATGCCTGCACCGGTCGCAGCGCTAGTGCCCGGCGAGTCGTGGGTGCCTTGGTTCACGCCGTCCCGGGCCTGAGCATAGGGATCTGACATGCCAGCGGCGAAAGCTTCCAGTGAGGTCTAGCAGCTGGAAGCGGCTAGGCATCGATCACCAAGTCGGTTCGTGCCGTGGAGCAGCAGGGCAGGAACTTGCCCGCATCGATTTCCCGTGCCCGGATCCCGCCCTGGTGGTTCATCTCGACCTCCCCGCAAAGCTTGACGACCTTGCAGGAGCCGCACATGCCTTCCTTGCAGTTGGCGCCGATCCTGACGCCCGCGCGCTGGGCCGCCCCGAGGATGTGTTCGGTGGGGTCGATCCGCACATTGATGCCAGTGCGCATGAAGGACAGGGTGAGGCTTCCCGTTCCCACCGTGTCGAAGCTCGAGGCATCCGGTGCGTCGACCTCCGGCGCCGTCCCGGAGCCGTCTTCGGGAGCTTCGGAACCGGGTCCGTCGGGGTCGGCGGTTTCCAGCGGCAGGCCCGTGGCCTGCAGGGTTCCATCGGCGTCGTAGCCTGGCTCGTAGAGCCCGAACGCGGTGGGCTGGCTTTCGTAGTAGTCCTCGGCGGAATCGGCGATTTCTTCGGCGATTTCCTCCGCAATGTCCACTGCAAACGCGAGCTCCGCCTGGTATTCAAGGAGCGTCTGGCGATCTCCCGAGAAGAATTCCATATAGATGGAGGTGTCGTCGACGCCGACCTTCTTCAGGAGCTCGGTCGCGGTGTTCAGGTAACCCTCGGGGCCGCAGGCATAGACCTGGCGGCCGTTGGCGTCGGGGGCCACCTCGTCGAGCATGACCGCCGTCAGCCTTCCGGTGAGCCCTTCCCATCCCTCGGGTTTGCTGCGGTCGCCCAGGGAGTAGAAGACCTTGACGCGCGAATCCACGGAGGCGATGTAGGCCAGCTCCTGGTGGAAGGCAAAGCCTCCGGCCTCCGCTCCGTGATAGAGCACCACAACATCGGCCTGTCCGGGCAGTGAGTGGATGGTCCGAACCATGGACATGATGGGGGTGATGCCTGCGCCGGCGGCCAGCAAGAGATACCGCGCCCGCCGGTCGGCATCCGGCAAGTGGAATGCGCCGACCGGTCCGAGCATCTCGAGCACAGTGCCGGGTTTGACGTTCTCGTGCACCCACGGTGAGACGAGTCCCGCGGGGTCGCGTTTGACGCTGATGCTGAAGGTCCAAGGCTGAGTGGGGGAACTGGACAGCGAGTAGCTGCGGTCCACCGGATCCTGGTCCTCGCCGTTCACCGGAAAAGCGATGTTTACATACTGGCCCGCACGGAACGCCAGGGGCGCACCGTCGCAGCGGCGGAACACGAAGGTCATCAAGCCGCCCGCCTCGGGGACGGTCTCGACACATTCGGCCATGAACTCCTGTGGATGCCAGGGGCCCAGCGCACGGGCAGCACGGGCGGGTGCCTCGGTGCTGCCCATGACCCTGTTCCACGGCATCTCAAGACCGCGAATGCGCTGTGGTTCCTGGATGGCCGTCTCAGTGAGGAGTTCAATCATGCCAAGTGCTCCTGCACGCGCTGCACGTACCAGTTGATGAACGCCTCCACCTGGTACTCGCTCTTCATGTACGGGCCGGGCTCATAGGCCGGGCTGCCGGCACCCTGCTGGCACAACTCCACGAACGCCTTGTCCTGCAGGTTGGTCTGCTTCCAGGTGTAGGTGAGCTTCTCAAGGTCGTAGTCGACGCCTTCCTCGGCATCGTCGGCCACCAGCCAGGTGGTGCGTACCAGGGTCTGGTGTTCGTTGATGGGGAAGACGCCGAACGTGATGACGTGGTCGCTCTGGAAGTGGAACCAGCTGTTGGGCTGCAAGTGCATCGAGCAGCGACCAAGGCGGAAGTCCGGCAAGTCGCCGAGCAGCTTCTTGGAGAGCCTGCGCCCGTCGGCCGAGAACGATTCGCCCTCTCCGTCGAGCGATTCACGTGAGATACGGATTCCCGCGATGCGCGTGTCGAGCTCCTCGACCACCTCGTAGGGAAGGCCATAGCGGCGGCAACGCTCCTCGAGCGAGGACTGGGCTTCCTTGTTGCGGTCCCATACTTCTTCGAGATGGGCCGGGATCAGGCCCTCCGTCAGGCCCCAGGTGGGAAAGAGGGAACAGGCAAGCTCGGGGTGTCCGTCGCAGTGGTAGCACTCACGGTTATTCTCCATGACGAGCTTCCAGTTGCCCTCCTCGATGATGTTCTGCTGGTAGGCGACTTTCGTCTTCGACAGATCGTGGGGCGCGAGGTATGGCTCGAAGATCTTCGAGGTTTCGTCGAAGTCGGATGGCGGTTCGTCGGCAATGCAGACGAAGATGAGTCCGGCGACCATGCGGCTGTGGGCGCGCTTGAGGCCGAAGCAGCCCTTGTCGAACTTGGTTTCCCCCGGCGCCGAGGCATGGATCAAATTACCTTCGGGAGAGTAGGTCCAGGAGTGATAGCCGCACACCAGGTTTCCCGTTGACCCCGAGGGTTCGGTCAGGACGCGGGCGCCGCGGTGGCGGCACACGTTGTGCAGGACGTTCACGCCGCCGTCGTCGTTGCGCAGCACGATCAGGGAGTAGGGCCCGTAGTCGACGGTGACGTAGTCGCCCGGCTCCGGCAGTTCGGCGATGCTGGCGGCATAGATCCAGTGCTGGCCAAAAATGGCCTCCATGTCGATCTTGAAAATCGTCGGATCGGTGTAGAAGGGGGCATTGAGCGAATACCCCACGCGCCGCAACTCGAACAACTCGGTGATTTCCGCCAGCTGCTCGGCAGGCAATGATGAAGCGAGTTTTCGGCGTGCATTGAGGGGCGCGTTCACTGGAGCAGACATGTGTTTCCTCCCGGGAGGGCTGGGTAAGGGCGATCCATCGAGACCTGGGTTGGTGGGTGCAATCGCCGTTGTCTAACGTTTTATTCATGAGATTAGGGCCGATCGATCTGCAACAAAAGCGCAAGATTTAGTAGATAACAGTGCACAATGGTTGCATGATCGATCCACGGCTCATAACACTTCGGGTGTTTGCCCGGTGCGGGACCATTGGCGCAACCGCGGAGCTCACCGGCTATTCTCCTTCCGCCGTCTCAGCTCAACTGCGGGAGCTCCAGCGCGTGCTTGGAATGCAGCTGCTGACGAAGGACGGCCGGGGTGTGCGCCTGACCGCCACGGGCCGTTTTCTCGTGGCGGGCTCGGACACGCTCATCGCCGAATGGGAGAGCCTGCGCGCTGCGGCCATGCAGGCCGGCGACCAGATGCCCTCCCGATTTGGCCTCGGCGGATTCTCCACCGCGGCCGCCCAGTTGCTCGCGCCTCTGGCCGCCACCCTGCGCTCAACCCACCCGTTGCTGGAGGTGCAGGTACTCGAGGCCAACCCGGCCCGCTGCTTCGACTTGTTGGTTGCCGAGCGAATCGACCTCGCCGTCATTGTCGCTATGCAGTCCGACACCTATGTTGAGGACGATCAGCGCTTCGAGCAGACCGTTCTGCTCGACGATCCCCTGGACGTGATCATTCCCGCCAACCATCCGTTGGCATCGCGGGAAAAAGTGACGCTCGAAGAGCTGGCGTCGGAACCCTGGATCACCGAGGCTGCCGGATCCACCTACCATTCCCTGTTCACGGCGGCGTTCACGGCAGTCGGGGTGACGCCGCGGATTGCCCATGAGGCCGTGGAATGGGAAACCCAGATCGCCTTCGTTGGAGCGGGGCTGGGCGTGGGCCTGCTGCCGCGATTGGCGCCCCTGCATAGTGCCGAAAACGTGGTCCGACTGCGCATTACCGGCAAGGGGAAGCCCTCGCGGCGCATTGTCGCAGCGGTGCGCAGTGGCAGCATTGCATCGCCCTTGATCCAGGAGTCGCTCGGCATCCTGCGGGCCAGCGCCAATCGGATCCTCACCGCCCGACCCGAAGACGACCCCTGAAATCCGTTGTTTTGTACCCGGATAGCACCATTGCTAGCCTCCGATGGCGCTCATGCTGCGGTCCGGTTGGATGAAGTCGGGTGCGCCGAGGCCGGTGTGGTCCATGCCGTGGGCTTTGGGTTTGATCCACATGGCGTCTTGCCAGCGTTGGGCGAGTTCCTCGTCGTCCGCTCCGGAGCGAAGG
>NZ_JBFTOG010000021.1:0-82028 GCF_056397865.1 Arthrobacter sp. 05L417 | reverse complement strand
GCAGGCAACGGCAAGCAACACTCGACACCTGCTACGCCCGCAACCCCCACCGATACCGCAACAAACCCACCGCGCCGGGAGCACCCCCCACCGCCGGGATCAACAACAAACAAACCACCCCGCTGTCACAAACAGCTTGATAGATACCGAAAAAGCCGGACATATGTGAGCGAGCGTCCTGAAAAAGCCGGACATATGTGAGCGAGCGTCAGTGGGTGCCCTTAGGTCGGTGGGTGCCCTTAGAGGGAGGGCTGGACCCCGAAGGCCACCGCGAGCTTCATGATCTTTTCGGCGCGCCCGAGGCGCGGGAGATCGGAGCCGTCGCGGATGACCCTGCCGTTGGCTTCGAAGTCGTTCATGAAGTCGGTGGCCCAGGCGACGTCGGACGGCGTGGGGCTGATGACCTCGTTGATGACTGTGGTCTGGTCAATGGCCAGGCAGAGCTTGCCTGTCATTCCCATGGTCACCGTGATGCCGGTCTGCTCGCGCAGGATCGGGTGGTTGGTGCCGACGGTTGGGCCGTCGATGGGGCCCGGCAGGTTGCCCACGCGGCTGGCGACGACAAGCTTGGCACGCGGGTAGGCCATCGCTTCAGGGGTAGCGGCCATGCCGGTGTCCCGGCGGAAGTCGCCCGAGCCGAAGGCCAGGCGGAAGGCGCCCTGGGCGCGGGCAATGTGGTTGGCTTCCTCGATGCCGAGGGCCGACTCCACGAGTGCGACCACCGGGGTCTTGCCGTCCATGCGGTGGAACGATTCGGTGACCTGGTCAGCGGACTCAGTCTTGGCCAGCATGACGCCCAACAGGCCCTGCGTGCCACGAAGACCGGCGAGGTCATCGGCCCAGAACGGGCTTGTTGCGTCGTTGATGCGGACCCAGGCCTGGCCACCAGCGGTCAGCCAGTTGATGACGTTGTCGCGTGCGATGTCCTTCTGGGACGGGTCCACGGCGTCTTCGATGTCAAGGATGATGGCGTCCGCGCGCGATGAGGCCGACTGGTCGAAAAGCTCCGTCTTCATGGCGTTCACGAGGAGCCAGGAGCGGGCAATGTCTGCGGGAATTCTGCGGGTGGACCGAATCGACTCGGCGGCGGTGCTAGACGTCATGTATCTACCGTATCCGCCCAGCCGCCAGGAACGCTAAGAATCTGGCGCCGGTGTGAGCATCAATACGAACAAAACGATTGTGACAGGGACCCCACAGCAACTAACTCGCAGTAGTTGCCGTTATGAGCCGTCAAAACGACAACAACTGCGAGTCAGTTGGGTTTCGCGCGCTTTGGGGAGCCCGGAGCGCAACCCAACTCAACCCAACGACGCCGGGCGAAACCCTGCGACACGGAGCGAATTGTGTCCTTGCATTGCCCGGAGTTGCGCTGGGATTTCGCCGGATTTCCCCCGGTTTCCCGGCATTTCCGGGGGTTACTGCCGGGCTTCCCCTGACCAGTGGACATGCGCTTACATCGTTCCCACGGCAGTTCGGTCTACCCCGGAACAGAGCCGGACCAACGAATTCCACACCCCCAGAAAGTAGCTCCCATGAAACTGCACCAGCCCCTGCTAGGCGTCGCGGCCGCCGTCGTACTTGCGCTGACGGTGACCGGCTGCGGCGGCAATGCCCAAGCGGGAGACCAGCCAGCCGGTCAACCGGAGGTCAAGGAACTCCGCTACCAAGGCTCGGCCAACAACGTCGGCCTCCCGGAACTGGCGGCGGACCTCGGTTACCTGGGTGACATCAAACTCAACTGGGTAGGCAACACCACCAGCGGCCCCCAGGACATCCAGTCGGCGGCCACCAACCAGACCGACTTCGGCGGTGCGTTCGCCGGGGCAGTCGTGAAGCTGATTGAGGCAGGGGCTCCGGTGACCGCCGTCGTGAATTACTACGGCGAAGACGCCAAGACTTTCAACGGCTTCTACGTCAAGGCGGACAGCCCCATCAAAACCGCGAGAGACCTCATCGGTAAGAAGATCGCAGTCAACACCCTGGGTGCCCATTCCGAAGCCGTCATCAACACGTACCTCAGCAAGAACGGCCTCAGCCAGGACGAAATCAAGCAAGTACAGCTGGTAGTGCTCGCGCCCAACGACACCGAAGAAGCCGTGCGCCGGGGCCAGGTGGATGTCGGAAGCCTGGGCGGGGTCCTGCAGGACCATGCCGTTGCGACCGGTGGACTGCGCTCGCTCTTCAACGACTATGAACTCTTCGGCACCTTTGCCGGTGGACAATACGTGCTCCGCAATGACTTCATCGAAAAGAACCCCAACACGGCCCGGATCTTCGCTACCGGCGTGGCCAAGGCCATCAAGTGGGAGACCGAAACGCCGCGCGACCAGGTGATCGCCCGCTTCAAGAAGATCATCGACGCCCGCGGACGCAATGAGAGCACCGCGAACCTGCAGTACTGGAAGAGCCCCGGCGTCCCCGACAACGGCGTGATCAAGGACGAGGACTTCACCCGCTGGTCCGCGTGGCTGAAGAACTCGGGGATCGTCAAGAGCGATCTCACACCGTCGAAGTACTACACGAACAAATTCAACGATCTCGCATCAAGCACCCCAACCCCAAGCACCGCGAAGGGATAGTGATGACCGCCAAAATCAGCCTCCGCAATGTCACCAAGCAATTCACCGTCCGCCCCGGCAAGGCCTCCAAGGGCGCCAGGCGCTTCCAGGCATCCCAGCCAGGCCCGAAAGAGCCCACCACACTGACCGCCCTTGACTCCTTGAACCTCGACGTGCGCGACGGCGAGTTCCTCACCTTGGTGGGGCCCAGCGGTTCCGGCAAGACCACCTTGCTGGACCTCCTGGCTGGCCTGTCCACGCCCACCTCCGGCGAGGTATTGGTGGACGGCCAGCCAGTGACGGGACCTGGAAAGGACCGTGCCGTGGTTTTCCAGCAGTACGCGCTCTTCCCCTGGCGCACGGCATCGGCCAACGTGTCGATCGGGCTCGAAGGCAGGGGCACCGACGGGCGCAAGCTCAACCGCCGCGAACGCGCCGCCAAGGCAAGCGAATACCTCAAACTGGTGGGCTTGGCTGGCTTCGAGGACCGTTTCCCGCATGAGCTTTCGGGCGGCATGAAACAGCGAGTGGCCATTGCCCGGAGCCTCGCCTACGAGCCCGATGTGCTCCTCATGGACGAACCCTTCGCCGCATTGGACGCCCAGACGCGTGAACAACTCCAGGACGAACTCCTGCGGATCTGGCGGGCGACGGGCAAGACGATCGTGTTCATCACGCACGGGATCGACGAGGCCGTGTACCTGGGGCAGCGCGTCGCCGTCTTGAGCGCGCGCCCGGGTCGCCTCAAGGAAATCGTGGACGTGGACATCCCGGACCGCGACGGCGAGGACGACATCCGTTCGCACCCCGCCTTCGTCGAACAACGGCACAAGGTCTGGACCTTGCTGCACGACGAAGTCCGCCTGGCCCAGGACGCCGGGCACCGCAAGATCCTGCCGGACGGCACCGCCCCGGATGAAGTCCCGGGGGCAACTCTCGAAAGGAGCGCAGCCTGATGACCACAACACTCGCGCAACAGCCCGCGGCGAGCGCCGCGCCCAAGCCAGCTTCCGCCGTCGGGCACTCCAGTCCCGTCGAGACGGGGCGTCGGAGCACGACGGCGACACTCGCCTTCGTGCGGACAACAGCCGCCCGCGCCGGTTCCGGCCTGTGGAAGGCCGCAGGGATCATCGCCTTCCTGGCTCTTTGGGAACTCGGGCCGACCTATCTGGCCAGCCCCTCAACCCGGGTATTCCTGCCGCCTTTGCACGTGGTCCTGGCAGCGTGGGGGAAGCTGTTCGAATCCGGCACCATCCAGGCAAATTTGGCCGCGAGCCTCACCCGTTCGGTGTCGGGATTCGGGGCGGCCCTCGTAGCTGGCGTAACCCTCGGATTGCTGATCGCGTGGTACCAACGGCTCAATTCGGTGCTGAACCCGCTCCTGGAACTGTTCCGCAACACAGCCGCGCTTGCCCTGCTGCCTGTCTTCACGCTGCTGCTCGGGATCGGAGAGGAGTCCAAGATCAGCATCGTGGCCTACGCGGCGTTCTTTCCGGTCCTGCTCAACACGATCGCCGGTGTGAAGACGGTGGACCCGCTGCTCATCCGGGCCGCGAAGTCGCTCGGCCTCTCGAGCCTTTCGCTGTTCCGCAAAGTGATCCTGCCTTCCGCGGTGCCCACCATCTTCACGGGAATCCGCATGGCCGGCACAGCGTCCATCCTGGTGTTGATCGCCGCGGAGATGGTGGGTGCGAAGGCGGGGCTCGGTTATTTGATCGTGAATGCCCAGAGCAGTTTCCTCATCCCGGACATGTACGCCGGCATCCTCACGGTGTCCCTTTTGGGCCTTGCCGTGAATTTCCTCCTCGTCGCCTTGGAGCGGCATTTCTCCCGCTGGCGGACCGCCGTCGGGTCCGGGTCCTGACCGTCAATCCATCCATCCAGTAAGTCACAACAGAAAAGGAACAAAAATGTCCATCATTACCGAAACCAAACTCGAATTCGCCAAGCTCGGATCCAGGATCGGCGCCGAAATCCGCGGCTTCGACCTCAGCGGCGATCTCTCCGCGGAAACCGTGGGGCAGATCCGGGCCGCGCTCAACGAACACAAGGCCCTCGTTTTCAGGGAGGCCAACATTCTCAGCGACGAGGCCCAGGTGAAATTCGCCAGCCATTTCGGCCCGCTCACCACTGCGCACCCGACCGTGGCCTCCGTGGAGGGCGAAGAGAACGTCCTGCCCGTGGACAGCGAGAACGGTTCCGCCAACAATTGGCACACCGACGTCACGTTCGTGGTCAACCCGCCGCAGGCTTCCACCCTGCGCAGCATCGATCTGCCGTCCTATGGAGGCGAAACCCTGATTGCTTCTTCGGCGGGAGCGTACGCAGACTTGCCGGACGAGCTCCGGAACTTCGCGGACACGCTCTGGGCGATCCACACCAACGACTACGACTACTCGGTGCCGAAGAACCTGGAACATGAGAACGCCGACGAGCGGCGCAAGGAATTCACCCGCATCAAGTTCGAAACCGCCCACCCCGTGGTGCGTGTCCATCCCCTGACCGGCGAGCGCGGATTGTTCATTGGGGGCTTCGCGCAGCGCCTTCGGATCGTGGGGCTGTCCAACACCGAGTCGAAGGACATCATCCGTTTGCTGCAGGCCTATGTCACCCGTCCGGAAAACGTGGTGCGCGTGAACTGGGAGCCGAACCAGTTGGTGCTCTTCGACAACCGCATCACCCAGCACTACGCCCCGGACAACTACGACGGCCAGCCGCGCAAGCTCAACCGAGTAACTATCGCCGGCGACATCCCGGTGGGCGTGGACGGCAAGCCGAGCCAATCGATCCAGGGTGATTCAAGCACCTATTCAGTTGTCGCGCCGCTGTAGTAGCACGCATGTGTTGTTGTAGCTGCCTTAGCCCAACTGACTCGCAGTTAATGTCGTTCTGAGCCCTCAAAACGACAACAACTGCGAGTCAGTTGGGCTTAACGCGCCTTAGGGGAGCTTGCTGCCCCGCGCAGCCACCCACAGGCCATACCACTCGGCCCGCGTCATGGCTGCGGCAATGGCGGCCGCATCCGCGCAGGCAGCGATCCGCGCGGGGTTGGAACTGCCGAGCACCGGGGAAATACGCGCGGGATGCTTCATGAGCCACCCCAACAACACGGCCTCGGGAGTGACACCTTTTGCTTCCGCGAGCTGTGCGACCAGAGCGGCAGTCGCAATGTCCGCGGCAGTGGGTGCATCCGGCGTCGAGCCCGTGTACCGGCCCTGCGCGAGGGAGCCGTAGGCCTGCAACTCAATCCCCTGGCTGACGCAGTGTTCCAAGGTGCCGTGCGGGAAACTGTAGCCGAGGGCATCGTCATGGTTGACCAGCACAGTGCTCTCAAGCCAAGCCCGACGGTGCAGGCTCATTTCCAGCTGGTTGGCCACGATCGGCACCTCCAGCTGGTCCTGCAGGAAGGCGATCTGCGCGCCGGACATGTTGGACACGCCCAATTGCCGCACCTTGCCTTCCGCCATGAGCTGCCCGACGGCGGTCGCCACCTCGGCGGGTTCCATCAGGGGGTCGGGGCGGTGGAGCAGCAGCACGTCGACGTAGTCGGTCTTCAGCCGTTCCAGGCTTCCATTGACCCGGTCCAGGATGGCGTCCTTGCTGAGGTCGTAGTGTCCGTCGACTCCGCGCTGGCCGAGCCGGATTCCGCACTTGGTCTGGAGCTGGATCTTTTCCCGCAGCTCTGGCGTCCCGGCGAGGACTTCGCCGAACACAGCCTCGGACTTGCCGTTGCGGTAGATGTCGGCGTGGTCGAACAAGGTAACGCCGATACCCATGGCGGCCTCGATCGCAGCCGCGGCCTGTTCGATCTCCACAGCCCCGTATTCGCTGCCCTCCCACGGGCCTCCGAGGCCCATGCATCCATAGATGAGCCGGCCCGCGGCTGTTTCACTCTTTGCTGTCATTTTCCAACTCTTTCACATGAAACTGGCCCGCAGTTGTTGTCGTTTACGGGCTTCAAAACGACATTAACTGCGGGCCAGTTGGGTCAGGGGTAGGGCAGGGGCAGGGCCTAGACGATCCAGGCCGTCGTGTTCGCCGGGAGCTTGCCGCCGTCGAGCGGTGCGCTGCTCACGACGACGGTGCCTTCCGGAAGTGCCACCGGCTCGGTGCCGAAGTTCGTCACCGATTGCCAGCCGTTGGGCCGCGCGAAGTGCAGCACCGACTCGTTGCTGGAGGGGATCCACTCAAGATCCTCGGCCGCCCGCAGTTCCGAGCGCAGTTCCAGGGCCTTGCGGTACAGCTCCAGAGTGGAACCGGGAACGTTGTCCTGGGCCTCCACTGCGTAGCCCGCGAACCATTCGGGCTGCGGCAAGTGGGCATGTCCATCGCCGAAGCCGAACGACGAACCTTCGCTGGTCCACGGCAGCGGGACACGGCAACCGTCACGGCCGACGTCGACTCCCGGGTTGCGGAAGAACGCCGGGTCCTGGCGCTGGCCGTCCACGATGTCGCCGACTTCCTGCAGGCCAAGTTCTTCGCCTTGGTACAGGTATGCAGAACCGGGCAGGGCGAACATCAGCAGCGACGCGGCGCGGGCACGGCGCAAGCCGAGCTCGGCGTCGACGTCGGCGGCCAAACCGCCGTCGAGCAGCCATTGCTTGCCGTCCTGGCCCAAGCCATCCCGGCCGCCGCCCGCGGGCAAGCCGTAGCGGGTGGCGTGCCGAACGACGTCGTGGTTGGAGAAGACCCACGTGGACGAAGCACCGGAGGCCGCAGCCTCGCCGAGGTTCTTGGTGATGATCGTGCGGAACTGCCCGGCGTCAAAATCGGCCTGGAGGAGGTCGAAGTTGAAGGCCTGGCCCAGTCCTTCGGGGCTGGCGTAGCGGGCGCGGCGGTCCGCGTGGACCCAGGCTTCGGCGACGGCCGTCCGGGGCGGGTTGTACTCGTTGAAGACCTTGCGCCACTCGGCGTAGATCTCGTGCACCTCGTCGCGGTCCCAGAACGGGTGCGCGCCCAAAGCGTTTTCGCCTTCCTTGGGCAACTCGGTCTTGGAGGGCAGAACCTCCGGCAGGTCCTTCGTGAGGGCATGGGCGACGTCGATGCGGAAGCCGTCCACGCCACGATCGGACCAGAAGCGCAGGGTCTTCAGGAAGTCTTCGCGGACCTCGGGGTTGTCCCAGTTGAAGTCCGGCTGCTCCTTGGTGAAGATGTGCATGTACCACTGTCCGGGGGTGCCGTCCGGTTCGGTGATGCGCTCCCAGGCCGGGCCGCCGAAGATCGAGTCCCAGTCGGCCGGGGGCAGTTCGCCGTTCTCGCCCAGGCCGTCGCGGAAGATGTAGCGTTCACGGGCAGCCGAGCCCTTCGGGGAAGCCAGCGCCTCCTTGAACCATTCGTGCCGGTCCGAGGAGTGGTTCGGGACAATGTCCGCGATCAACTTGATGCCTGCAGCGTGCAGGGCGGCCGCCATCTCATCGAAGTCTGCAAGGGTGCCCAGCTTGGGGTCCACGTTGCGGTAGTCATCGACGTCGTAGCCACCGTCAGCAAGGGCCGAGGGGTAGAACGGGCTCAACCAGACGGCGTCAATGCCGAGGGACTTCAAGTACGGAACCTTGGCGGTAATGCCCTTGATGTCGCCCAGTCCGTCGCCGTTCGCATCGGAGAAGCTGCGCGGGTAGATCTGGTAGACAGCCGCTTGGCGCCACCAGTTGGGATCGGCCATGCGCTCGGAGTCGGTGTGAGTTGCCATGGTGGCGGTGGAGGACAAAGGGAATCCTGTTCTGTGTCGACGCTTCGATGGATGGGACTTTTATTTAGAATCTAAATTTAGTACCTCAAGTATTATGTGACGCATACCTACAGGAGGTCAACAGGGATGCCCGAAATCGCGACTGCCACTCCACAGATGCTGCGCCGGGTCAATGCGGCCAGCGTGCTCGCAGTCATCCGTTCCTCCGACGCAGTGACCGTCTCGGAGCTGATGGAAGCCACTGGACTGACCCGTGCCACCACCATTTCGGTGTGCGAAGACCTCATGGCCCGGGGCTGGATCCGCGAACTGGAAAACCAGCGCGACTTCGGCACGTACCAGAAGGGCCGTCCCGCCCGGCGCTTCGAGCTCGACGAAAGCGCCGGCTGCGTCGTGGGGATCGACGTCGGCGTCCTCAAGACCACCGTGGTGGTGGCCGATCTGCGCGGTTCAACCATTGGACGGGCCAGCGAGCCATTCCGCGGCAGGGAGATCGAAGCGGAGGAACGGATCCGTGTTATCAGCCAAACCGCGCTTCTCGCCCTCGATGCTGCCGGAGTGGTACCGGACAAAGTCCTTGCGGTGACGGTCGGGCTTGCCGCCCCGGTGGGCCGCGACGGAAACATCCTCGTCAGCCAGCCGTTTTGGAGCCTGTTCGACGTCGGGCTGAAGAAGGCCCTGCACGATCTGCACGGATGGGCGGTAATGCTGGAGAACGATGCCAACTTGGCGGCGTTGGGCGAATGTTGGCGCGGCGCCGGCGGCGGCGTCCAGGACCTAGCCGTACTCCTGGCCGGTGAGCGTTTCGGTGCGGGCCTGGTGGAATCCGGCAGGCTGCTGCACGGCACTGCGGGGGGCGCGGGCGAAATGGCCTACCTGGACATGGTGGAAGGTGTGGGCTCTCCCGACGGCCTCGCCGCGCTCGCCAGGTTGTGGGCAGCGGAGGCCCTGGCGGGAGAGTCGAAAACGACGCTGCGCACGGCGGCGGCGCCGGGCCGCGAGGTCTCCGCACAACACGTCTTCGCCGCTGCTGCCCAGGGTGACAAGGTGGCGCTGGGTATCCTGGACCGGCTTTCGGACCGGCTGGCCCGGGTGGTCTCCACGTTGGCCATCCTGCTCAACCCGGAGCTTGTGGTGATCGGCGGCGCGGTGGCAGATTCGGCGTCGGCCCTCCTTGAGCCGACCGCGCGGAAGCTGGCTACCTACACCGCAACTCCCCCGCGATTGGCAGCGTCACCGCTGGGCGATGCGATTGTGGGCATCGGCGCGGTGCGCCACGCACTGGACCACGTGGAGAAGAACTCCTTGGATCTCGTGTTGCGGCGCGCCTAGGCCTTCGGCGTCTCGTCCGCCGGTTCCCGCGGTTGCCGGCGGCTATTCCGGCATCGCCATCGTGCGGAGGTCCAACTGGCGCAGGACCCGGTCGGCGACCTCAGGATCAGTGCCAGGCTCGCTCCGCGCAGCGACCACTTCCTGGCGGGCGGCGTCGAGGGCGATGGTCTGGACCGCGATCGCCAACTCCCGGCCGCGCTGGCGCTTTTCGGCGTCCGACTCGTTCTTCAAGGTCCCGTCAAGCAGCTCGGCATGCAGGCGGGTCATCTTTTCCTTGACGAGGGCCACCTTGTCCGCCGGCAACTCCTTCATCAGATCGTGTTCCTTGAGCGCGGAGATAGCGGCGGTCTGGGCGCGCTTGGCCAGGAGGCGCGCAGCGTCCTTTTCGTGCGAGCCGTCTTCGGATGCCTTGAGCACGCGCATGAGCCAGGGAAGGGTCAGCCCCGGCAGCACCAGGGTGGCGAGCAGTACGGCGCAGGCGGTGACCAGGATCTCGTGCCGGGCAGGGAAGTCGCTGCCGTCCGCAATAGTAAGCGGAAGGGCCAAGGCGAGTGCGAGAGTCGCGAGGCCGCGCATGCCGCACCAGGTCAGGATCAGGACTTCCTTGGGAGAAGTCGGCTGCAGCAGGTTCTTCCGCTTGCGGGCCGAGATCGCCAAAAGCCCGAGCCAAGCGAAGCGGACAACAAATACCAGCACGCAGACCACCGCCGCCGTGCCGATCATGCCAAAAATGGCTGCACCTTCGTCCCGGATCACATGCCGGATCTCCAGCCCGACCAACCCGAACGCCAGGCCCGTGGCGAGGAGTTCCACCACGTCCCAGAAGGCCGTGCGGGTCACGCGCTCGGCGGCGTCCTGGGACCGCGCGTGCCGCTGTGTCTCAAGCGCGGTGACGACGACGGCGATCACCCCCGAAGCGTGCAGTTCTTCGGCCAGGATGTATGCAGCGAAGGGAATCACCAGGGTCACGGCACTTCGGGCCACCATGGAGGTGACGAGCTTGGTGATCAGCCTTGTCAACCAGCCCATCGCGATGCCGACAATGACGGCGAGGGCCGCGCCGATGACGAATTGGAGCACGACGCCGGCGCCCAGCTTGGTGCCGGCGACCGTGGCCGCCACCGCGGCCTGGAAGATCACGATCGCGGCGGCATCGTTGAACAAGCCTTCGCTCTGCAGCACAGTGATGAGCCTGCGGGGCATGTGGACGCGGCCTGCGACGGATTCAACCGCCACGGGGTCCGGCGGAGCCACCATGGCACCCAGTGCAATTGCCGCCGGAATGCCGATTCCTGGAATCATGAGCCACGCGGCTCCGGCAACGGCCGCCGTTGAGACCACAACGAGCGCTACAGCCATGAGCACAAGCGTCCGCCACCGGACCCGGAACACAGCCCAGGAACTCTTCTGGGCGGTCGCAAAGAGCAACGGCGGGAGGAAGATCGGCAGGATCAGTTCAGGCGCGAGCTCAAAGTCCGGGAACCCCGGGATGAAGGTCATCGCCGCAGCCAGCAACAGCATCAGCACCGGGTACGGGAGCCGCAAGCGGTCCCCCAAACCCACGGCCAAGACCGTTGCAAGCAGCAATCCAACAATGAGTGCCAACTGGTCCATGTTCCCGAATTCCCCATACTCCCGTGGGCCCACGCCGCCAGGGTTCCCTGGCCGAGCTCGCGAGGCGAGGGTGGCGGTGGGGACTAGTAGCGGCAGCGTCCCGGGCATATACCGCCGGGACTAGCCCTACCAACATATCCCGGCCGGGCGCGGCCCCGGCCCGGTTTGATGCAGCTATGACGCCGTGAGGGCCTCCACCACAGGCACCGACCCGTCCCTGAACTCGATGGTGCGGCGGATAGTCTCGGGCAGTTCCAGGACGGCGGCAGCCACCAAGGCAACATTGGCCCGCGAAGTTTCCGTCCCGGTACCCGGGTCCGCGGGGCTTACCTCAATGAGCGCAGACCCCGGATTGCTGGTCAGTGCGCCCGGGCCGAGAATCGTCCAGTCGAGATCGGTTGCACGCAGGTACTCGTCAGCCGCGGCTTTGGCTTCCGCGTAGGCGTAGAAGCTGTTGCCTTCGGGAACGCCGTGGCTGGGTCCGGCACCGAAGTAGGACACCATCACATAGCGGGCAACGCCCGTTTGCGCCGCTGCATCCATCGAGCGGATGGCAGCGTCCCTGTCCACGGCATACGTACGTTGCGGATTGCCTCCGCCTGCGCCGGCGGACCACACCAAAGCGTTGTGGCCGTCGAGCGCAGAGGCGATCTCCGCCGTCGTCGAATTCTCGACGTCGAGTACTACTGGGGCCGCGCCCGTCACTGTGACGTCGGGCGCGTGTTCCGGATTGCGGATGAACGAAGTGACCACGTGGCCCTCGTTGCTCAGAATGCGGGAAAGTTGCAAGGCCACCTTGCCGTGGCCGCCGATGATTGCGATTCGACTCATGGACCCATTCTGTCGCAGTGGTCAAGCCCTCCCCACGACGGTGGATACATTTCGAAAAGTAATCCCTCCGCATTTCCGGAACGCGTTGGCGAATTCGGCAATTCTTCGGATAAATATGACTTGCAATTACTAAGCAAGCTTAGTTTATGGACAATCATGTTCCCGCCCGCGGGCTGGAGGTCCCGGTTCTGTGGGCACCCTCCCGCCACCGAGGGAGACTTGCGAGTGTTTGGCGGACGGCTGGAAACAAAAGCAAGTGGCACCCACTCGTGTGGAGTGATTTCCATATTTCTACACTCAAATCACCTGCAGCAGGAAAAGGAATGCCTCGTTCATAAATCTCATTGATGGATTTATCCAAATAGCCGGGTTTCATCCCGGTGAAGGATTTTATCCGAAATGGGCGGAATTGAGGTCTTCCTCAGTGCTGCGCATTTAAGCAAAAGGGTCTCAACACGCGCCATCCCCTGCGCCTGCGTATCACTTCCAGGGCCAGCCAACCGACCGGTCCCAGAACGATGAATTACGGGGATCTGACATGTATCAGCAGGAGTACAGGCACAGCGGGATCGGCGGAGGCAGCGTCTTCGCCCTGATCTCCGCGGGGGGAAGGACACTCACCAGATACAAGGCATCAATAGCCACCTGGGCAATTGTGGCCGTGGTCGCCATTTCGGCGGTGACGATGCACAACTACGCACAAGTGCTCGCGCCGGCAGGGACGAGCACCGCAATCGCCCCGCGCGTCGGCTCGGGAGCCGGGATCTCCGCACCTTCGCCGGCCGCTGCCAGTCCGACGCCGGTTGAAAGTCCCGCCCCGGCAGCCACGCATGCGCCAGCACAGGCACAGCCGCCGGCCGCCGTCGTCCCGCCAGCGCCCGCTGCGGCGCCGGCCGCAGTCGCAGCTCCACCCGCTCCGGCTCCTGCGCCTGACGCCAACGCCTACACGGTGGTCAGCGGCGACACTGTTGGATCGATAGCCGCCAGGTTCGGCGTCGACGTCAACGCAATGCTGGCAGCCAACGGGCTCAGCGCATATTCCGTCATCGTGCCCGGCCAGGTGCTGAAGCTGACAGGACCGCCTGTTGCCGCACCCGCAGCCCCGGCAGACCCCCCGGCTCCCGCACCAGCCCCGGCTCCTGCGCCTGCTCCCGCCCCGGCTTCGGCGGTGCGGACAATCTACGTTGCGGGTTCAGGCGGCCAGGCCGCTGTGGACAGTTGCATCGGCCCGATCCACTTCACCCCCACGGACGCCTACTCGCTGTTCATTACCGAACATGATTTCTGCGGTGGATGGGCACGGTTCTCGGGCATCGGCGTCGGCGAGACGGTAAGCATCCCCGGTTACGGCACGTACACCGTGACAGCACGCGGCCAGGTGCCCCAAGGCGGGACCACCAACAACGTCGCAGCGGTCTTCGGCGGCTTTCCACGGGCGATACTGCAGACGTGCATCCCGGGCACCAACCAGATGCTGGTGATCGCACTGAACTAAGGCCGGTCCCAGCGGCGAGGCTTGTGGGCACGTCCATCCCGACCCTCTTTGAATCCGAGGAGGCCTCCCCCGCGGCGTGTCGCCGGCGTGTTGCACGGCATCGCTTTTCAAAGAAGGTCAGGACGGGAGGCCACCGGGCTCCCCACCAGGCCTCGCTCAATAACCTCGACTTTGGGAGACTGGATCAAGACCTGAGAACGGGGCGAACTTGGACGGACAACAATGGATCTGGGTTGCGACGGTGCTGGTCGTCGCCGCGATAGTAGCCATGGTCATGGCCTTTGGACGCCGGTGACAGTCACCGGTTGATCGCAAACGCGTCCCGGACCTGGCCCTTCTGGACAGGCGCACCGGCATCGCGGCTCGGTTGTGACAGCTCGGGGCGCAACAACTTCGTGTACTTCCGCTTCTTGTGCCACAGCACGAGCAGGTGGAATGAACACATCAGCACAACGGTGATGCCAACGAAGACCACAAGGTCAAAGAGATAGCGGCCAAAATCCACGAGCAGGGATGCCTTTCGGTCCGGACAACCACCTGATCGTAACTGGAGATAGCCCGCAGACGAAACGGTCCCGATACAGGGTGAACCTCAAGGAAACACTAAGAAAAGATCAAGATTCGCTTAAGACTCCGAGAAGCGCCGCCACCCGAGGATTGGGGGACACCCAAGTGGCGGCGCCTCTAAAAACTATCGGCAGCTCGCGGGCGCTCTCAGCTTTTCGGGAGGATCTTTACGAAATCTTTACGGAAAGTGCACAGCAGGCTTGCGGGTGGCGATCAGGACCAGGGGAAGACTTGGCTTGCCGGCGGAAGGGCGGCTTCTTCGATCGGCATCCGGATCGCCGCGGCCATTCCCGGAAACGAAAAAATCCCCGCCGTAGCGGGGATTTTCTTGGTAGCGGTGGGGAGGCTCGATCTCCCGACCTCACGATTATGAGTCGTGCGCTCTAACCAACTGAGCTACACCGCCACGAATGAGAAAAACCTGCGTCAAGCCGGTCAAAAACCGCCTTGACACAGGCCCTCATTCAGAGCCCCCCACCGGAATCGATCCGGTGACCTCGTTCTTACCAAGAACGCGCTCTACCACTGAGCTAGGGGGGCAACGAGTAAATACTCTACCGGACGATTTCTCAGGCAACAAATCGGCTGCGGGACAGGGAAAAACCGCGCCGACACAATTTGCACCCGCACCCGATCCTTGATCCAAAAAGGGGCTGAAACTAGGGCAGACGGAGTACTTGGCCCGGGTAGATGTGGTCCGGGTTGGGTACGGTATCTGTGTTCACGGCGATCAGGGCATCCAAGTCCACGCCGAACTGCATGGCGATGCCGCTCAGGGTATCGTCTGCCTCCACGACGACTTCGGTGACCTGCCCTGCGCTGGCGGCGGCAGCACCGGCGTCGGAGGCTACGGGGCCAGACGCTGCGAGAGCTTCCGCTTCCGCTGAAGGCTCCGGCCCGGACCTTTGGACCGTCTCCCCCGTTGACGCTTCAACGGCCTCCTGCGGGGTCTCCGAAGCCCGTTCAGCCGCCTTCTGCCCGGCCTTGTCGAAGCCGAGGTTCTTCTTCAACCCATCGAGGAATCCCATGAACCTAGCTTTCCACAGCCGTGCCTGCATCGTCCTCCCCATGTTTGGTCTGGGAAAGCGTTTACGACACGGCGAGTCCGTCATTCTTGAACCTCCGGGCCGGCAAACATGGGGAAAACGGTACAGCCGAGCGTGCTCCGAAGGTGGGCCGGCGTTAGACCCGGGTCACCGTTAAACAGCCAGAGGCCGGCTCGAAAGCCGGCCTCTGACGAGAATCCCAGGAACTAGTCCTGTTTACCACTTGCCCTTGCGGTTGAAATCGCGGTTGCCTGCGTCGCCGCCAGTGCGCGGCTTGCGAGCGCCGCGGTCGCCGTAGCTGCCCGTCCCGGTACCGGCACTGCTGCGCTCGCTGTAGGAACGGCCGCCGCGGTCAGCGGAAGAACGCTCGCCACCGGAGTAACCGCCACGGTCGCCTTCCGTCTTACGGAACTCCTTTTTGAAGCCACCGTTGCCCTTGAAGTTTCCGCCACGGTCTCCACCGGAGTAGCCACCGCGATCCCCGCCGCGGCTGCCACCGGAGTAACCGCCACGCTCGCCGCCGCGGTCAGAGGCCGGCTTGCGACCGTTGTCCAGCTCAAGGTGAATCAGCTCGCCGCCGATCCGGGTGCGGGAAAGGGCACGCAGTTGCTCGGGGCTCAGGTCCGCCGGGAGCTCCACCAGGGAGTGGTCCGAGCGGATGTCGATGCCGCCGATCTGTGCCGAGGAGATGCCGCCTTCGTTGGCAATGGCGCCAACGATCGAACCCGGCATGACGCGCTGACGGCGTCCGACGGCGATCCGGTAGGTGGCGTTGCCCTCGGTCAGGGCGCGGGTCGGGCCACGGGAACCGAAGCCGTCCTTGGAGCGCTCGCGCTTCTGGAATTCCGGTGCGGCTGGCAGTTCCTTGACCAGGAGCGGCTGGCCGCCCTGTGCCATGACTGCCAGTGCAGCTGCGATCTCCGAAGCCGGAACGTTGTGCTCTTCTTCGTAGGAGGAGATCAAGTCACGGAACGCTGCAACATCCTCGGACTCGAGGGTCTCCGTGATCTTGTCCGCGAACTTGCCCAAGCGCAAGGTGTTGACCGTCTCGGCGGTGGGCAGGTGCATCTGCTCAACCGGCTGGCGGGTGGCCTTCTCGATCGAACGCAGCAGGTACTTCTCCCGCGGCGTCATGAAGAGGATGGCGTCGCCGCTGCGGCCTGCACGGCCGGTACGGCCGATGCGGTGGACGTAGGACTCGGTGTCGTGCGGGATGTCGTAGTTGACCACGTGGCTGATGCGCTCAACGTCAAGGCCACGGGCCGCGACGTCGGTGGCGACCAGGATGTCGATGCGGCCTTCCTTCAGCGCGTCGACAGTCCGTTCGCGCTGCTGCTGCGGAATGTCACCGTTGATGGCGGCAGCCTGGAAGCCGCGGGACTTCAGCTTGTCAGCGAGGTCCTCGGTTGCCATCTTGGTGCGCACGAAGGCGATAACGCCGTCGAACTCTTCCACCTCGAGGATGCGGGTCAGCGCGTCGAGCTTGTGCGGGCCCATGACCTGCAGGTACCGCTGGCGGGTGTTGGCGCCGGTGGTGGTCTTGGACTTGACCGAGATCTCGGCAGGGTTGTTGAGGTACTGCTTGGACATGCGGCGGATCTGGCCCGGCATCGTGGCAGAGAACAGCGCAACCTGGCGGTCTTCCGGGGTCTGCTGGAAAATCTGCTCAACGTCCTCGGCGAAGCCCATGCGGAGCATCTCGTCGGCTTCGTCCAGGACGAGGTACTGCAGCTCGGACAGGTCCAGGGATCCCTTGGAGATGTGGTCGATGACGCGGCCCGGGGTACCGACAACAACCTGTGCACCGCGGCGCAGGCCAGCAAGCTGCGGGCCGTAGGCGGAGCCACCGTAAACGGGGAGGACCGTGAAGTCATCGATGTGCTTGGCGTACGAGGTGAAGGCCTCGGCAACCTGGAGTGCAAGCTCGCGGGTCGGAGCAAGAACCAGGGCCTGGGTCTTGCGGGACGGGCCGTTGAGGTCGTGGAGTTCGGCCAGGCGGGACAGTGCCGGTACTGCGAATGCTGCAGTCTTACCGGTACCGGTCTGGGCCAGGCCTACGACGTCGCGGCCTTCGAGCAACAGCGGAATGGTTGCTGCCTGGATGGGAGACGGCTTCTCGTAGCCGACGTCCTGCAGGGCCGCAAGGACGCGGGGGTCGATTCCGAGGTCGACGAAGCGGATGCCCTCTTCCTCGTCTTCGACGGGTGATTCGGCCTGAGCCGCAGCCGGGGCCGGGGCCTCAACGGAAGTCTCAGCGGGTGCCTCAACAGAGGCAGGAACCTCGGCGGGCGCCGCAGCCTCGATGAACTCAGCGGCGGGTGCGGTTTCGGCGACCTCGACGGCGGTCTCTGCTGCTTCGGCAGACTCGGCGGCGAAAGGGTCGTTCAGGTTTTCGGGCATAGGGGAAAGTTTCCTCATCCATAGGGGGCCAGTCGGCGCGGCCCGGTTGGGCTTGGCCGCAGTACACGTTGCGGGCAGAAGAACCAGGAGGCTCTGGTGCTCGCAAGAAGTCCGGCGCTGTCGCAATCCCATGGCAGGACTTCCCGCTGCATCTCTTGGCTGCTATCTCAGCAGTCTGTACAGCGTTTTCTTCGCCCGGCTCTCCCTATGAAACTGCCCACACACATTTGCGGGCCCCAACACTGACCAGTCCTGCCTCAAGAATTGGGCAGGAAAAAGGGATTTCCGGAGTGGGGGATATTTCAATTGTAGGGCACAGATTAGTCCCCTCGCGACATTACTGTCGACGGCGGCGGTGAGCTTGCGCACAAACGCGCCCTGAGCGCCCTCAAGACCGCCACCAGGACGGCCGTTCGAAGGCGGCCTTCAGGCGTCCACCCCGTTGCGGCGCATGAGCTTTTCGAAGGTGTCGTGGTAGTCGGACTGCAGGAGAACTTCTCCGTCCGCCTCGGCGTCGAGCAGCAATTGCATGTCATCGAGGTTGGGGTTGCTGAACCACTGCCCCACCGTAATGCCGTGTTTCGGCACAAACAGTTTGTGGATGTAGTCACCGGCCGAAATGGAGCCGGTCTTCACCACGCGCAGGTAGGTGCCGACCCGCCCTGCTTCCGTGAAGCGCTTGACCCACTGTGGTTCATTCATCCGGCGCTGGAACGTTGCGCACGGCACGCGCGGGGATGTGACTTCGACTTCGACGTCCAGGCCGATCTTCCACCGTTCTCCGATCACGGCGCCGCTGGTCTCGATGCCGGCAACGCGGAGGTTCTCCCCGAAGATCCCGGCGGGCATGTCCCGCTGGAGTTCATTCGCCCAGAAATCGGCATCGGCCTGGGAGTACGCGTAGAGCGCTTGGTCCTCGCCGCCGTGGTGGATCCGGCTAGCCTGGATGTCTCCGTGGATTCCGAGCTTGTGGACCTTCACCGGCCCGTCAACGGGGCGCTTGTCAATGGCCGTCACTCCTACCGACCCTTCGGGATCGGGCAGGAGCTCGTGTACCCGGCAAACAGCAAGCAACGATGCGGTATCCATGACTACAGTCTACGTACGCAGCTACGGATCGAAGCGATATCCCATGCCGGCCTCGGTGTGAAGGTGGCGCGGCTGTGCGGGGTCGCGTTCGAGCTTGCGCCGGAGCTGGGCAATATAGACACGCAGGTACTGGGTCTCCTTGGCGTAGGCCTGTCCCCAGACCTGGGTGAGGATCTGCTGCTGGCTGACCAGCCGTCCGGCGTTGCGCACCAGCAATTCCAGGATGTTCCATTCCGTGGGCGTCAGCCGCACTTCCGCGCCTTCTTTGGTGATCTTCTTTCCGGCCAAGTCAACCAGGAAGTCGGCGGTCTGGAGCGTCGGCGCTTCATGCCGGGGCGCTGCCCGCCGCGAGGCTGCACGGAGCCTGGCCAGGAGTTCGTCCAAGCCGAAAGGCTTGGTCACGTAGTCGTCCGCTCCGGCGTCGAGGGCCTCTACTTTGTCTTCCGAACCGTGCCGGGCGGACAACACGATAATCGGCATGCTGCTCCAGCCGCGGATTCCCTTGATCACATCCACGCCATCCATGTCCGGCAGTCCGAGATCGAGCACCACGATGTCCACGGGCTGCTGGGCCGCCGCCTTGAGGGCGTCTGCGCCGTTGCCGACGCTGATAGCGCGGTAGCCGTGGGCATGGAGGTTGATCTGCATTGCCCGGGCGATCTGGGCTTCGTCCTCCACGATCAGCACGAGGCTCATGGCCGCCCTCCTGTCCACAGAGGGAGTGTGACCACCATGGTCAGCCCGCCTCCCGGCGTCGCCTCAGCCATGAGCGTACCGCCCATGGCTTCGGTGAATCCCTTGGCGACAGCGAGTCCCAGGCCGATTCCACTGCGCCCGTCCCGGCTGGATGGAGAATCATCGAGTCGTTGGAAAGGCTGGAAAAGCTCCAGTACGGCCGCGGGTGCGATCCCCGAACCATGGTCCATCACCCGCAGTTCGCTCGCCGGCCGACCTTCCACCGTGATACCCGCACCGGTCCGCGCCACGAGCACAACATCGGAATCGGGCGCGTATTTCACTGCGTTCTCCACGAGGTTCGCGACGACGCGTTCCAGCATCCCGGCGTCGGCCTCTATATACGGGAGGTTGGCCGGCAGCTCGTTGCGGATGCGCTCCTCCGGCACGCCGCGCAAAGCCTCCGGCAGGATCTGGTGCCAGCCCAGTCCGCGCAACAGCGGGTTCACGGCATCCGCGGTGATACGCGACATGTCCAGCAAGTTATCCACCAAGTGATCCAAGCGGTCCGCGTAGTCCTCGATGGTGGCCAATAGTTCGCGCTCGTCTTCGGGGGCGAAGGTCACGTCTTCCTGGCGCAGGCTGCTGACGGCAAGCTTGATGCCCGCCAGAGGAGTGCGGAGATCATGGGAGACGGCGCGCAGGATGGAGGTCCGCATTTTGTTGCCTTCCGCCAACCGCGCGTTGTCCCGCCTGCTCTTGACCAACTGCTGCCGCTCCCGCACTGCCACCACGAAGGCACCGAACGCGGCGAGCATGCGGCGATGCTGTTCGGAAAGGGGCCCGCCGCGGAGCAGGAGGGTGTAGTTGCGATCGACGACGGCGGCATGGTCGGCGGCCGCATGGGTCACCGGCGGTTGAATCCCGGAGCTTGCAAGGACCTGCCAGCCGGGGACGGGGGCGTCGGGAGAGTCAAACGTGGAGAGCAGCGTCACTGCGTCCATCCCGAGGTTGACACGGATCTTGTCCAGGAAAGACTCGAGGCTGCCGTCCGAGCTCAGGATACGGAGGGCCAATTCGCTGAGGGCTTTTGCCTCGGCGCCGGAATGCGCGGCTTCCTGGGCCCGTCGGGTCGCCAAACCGACGGCGAGCGCCACGCCGCACGCCACAGCGAGGAAGATGACCAGGGTGAAAAGCGTGGCGGGATCCGCGATGGACAGGGAGCCCACCGGATCGGCCGAAAAGTAGTTCAAGAGCATGCTGCCCAGGACGGCCGACACCACAGCCGGCCACAAACCCCCGATTGCGGCAACCGCTGCCGAGACGGCCAACTGGAAGAGCATGATCATGGCGAAGTTCCGGTACTGCAGCACCGATACCAGGACTTCGATGGCGACGGGCAGCAGCAGTGCCAGGACCAGGCCCGCCAGAATTCGGCGTCGTCCAATCCCCTTGACTGCCGGTAGCGGCAGTCCTATTGCGTTCACGTCCGCCGCGGCCATGGCTCAATTCTGGCACGGAGCAGGTGCCGCTACCTGCGTCGCTTGTTCCTTCAGGCCGCTGCGGGCAACATGTCCGGCCTTAGGATGCTGGCATGAGCCATTCAACGACGAATACCTCCGATGTCCTAGCCCTCGATTCCCTCTTGAGCTCCGAGGAACTGGAGCTTCGCGAGAAGGTACGCGATTTTACGGACCAGCGGATCCGGCCGAACATCGCCCGCTGGTACGAGGACGCAGTGTTCCCGCGGGAACTACCGGCGGAACTCGGCGAACTCGGCGTCCTTGGCATGCATCTGGAGGGCTACGGCTGCCCGGGCCGCACCGCCGTCGAATACGGCCTCGCCGCGATGGAACTCGAGGCCGGCGATTCCGGCATCCGCACCTTCGTGTCCGTCCAAGGCTCCCTGGCCATGACGGCGATCCACAAGTGGGGCAGCGAAGAGCAGAAGGAACAATGGCTCCCGCGCATGGCTGCCGGCGAACTGGTCGGCTGCTTTGCCTTGACGGAGCCGACGGCGGGTTCGGACCCGTCGTCGATGGCCAGCTTTGCCCGCCGTGACGGCGAAGGCTGGGTCCTGAACGGTTCGAAGCGTTGGATCGGGATGGCCTCGATCGCCGACGTCATGGTGGTGTGGGCAAACACAGACGACGGCATCCGGGGCTTCCTGGTTCCGGCTGGCACCCCGGGAGTCACCGTGACTCCCATCGACGCGAAGCTCTCCATGCGTGCCTCGATCCAGTGCAATCTAGTGTTCGACGCCGTCCGGCTGGGCCCGGAGGCCCTCCTCCCGGGCGCACTGGGCCTCCGCGGCCCGTTCTCTTGCCTCAACGAGGCACGCTACGGGATTGTCTGGGGTGCCATGGGCGCCGCCCGAGACTCCTACGAGGCGGCGCGCGAATATGCCGGAAGCCGCATGCAATTCGGCAAACCCTTGGCCGGCTACCAGCTGACCCAGGAGAAGCTCGTGAACATGCTCCTGGAGATTGAGAAGGGAACCCTGCTCGCGCTGCATCTTGGACGGCTCAAGGATGCAGGCAAACTGCGCCCGGAACAGATCTCGCTGGGCAAGCTCAACAATGTGCGGGAGGCAATCGAGATCGCCCGCGACGCCCGTACCATTCTGGGTGGCAACGGCATCACGCTGGACTACCCGCCCTTGCGCCATGCCAACAACCTGGAATCCGTGCGCACCTACGAAGGGACGGACGAGGTACACACCCTGATCCTGGGCCAGCACATCACGGGCATCCCGGCTTTCCGATAGCTTCCTGGGCGCGGGGTCAGGCTCCGACCGGGACGGGTTCCTTCTTCCCCGCATCTTTGCGGATGGTCGCGCTGATGACGGCGGCCACTGTGCACATCGCGGCGGCCCCGATCCATGCATAGGTGTAGTGGCCCGTGGCGTCGCGGATGTAACCCGCCAGCAACGCGGCGGCCGCGGCTCCGAGCTGGTGCGCAGCGAAGACCCAGCCGAAAACCACCGAACCGTCCGCCCCGAACACCTTGCGGCAGATGGCCGCCGTCGGGGGCACAGTGGCTACCCAGTCCAGGCCGTACACCACCACGAACAGGATCATGCTGGGTTGCACGGTGGAGCCCAAAAGCACGGGCAGCACCAGCAGCCCGACCCCACGGAACTGGTAATACACGGCCAGGAGCACCTTGGGATTGAAGCGGTCCGTCAACCAACCGGAAGCGATGGTGCCCACAATGTCGAAGATCCCGACGACGGCCAGCAAGCCCGCCGCCGTGGTTTCCGGCATGCCGTGGTCGTGCGCCGAGGGAATGAAGTGGGTGCCGATCAAGCCGTTGGTGGTGGCACCGCAGATGGCGAAACCGGCAACCAGGGCCCAGAAGGTGCGCACTTTGCTGGCGCGCTTGAGGACCTGCAGTGCCCGCACGGCTGCGTTGGGCGTCTTGGCACCTTCAGCGTTGGCGGATTCCGCAACCGGGGCGGCTCCCGCCGTCGTCGGCTGCTCCTCTTCGGCACCGTAAGGTTGGACCCCGACGTCGGCCGGTGAGTTCTTGAGCCAGCGCAGCACGAGCGGCACTACGGCGAGCGCACCGGCTGCTATCAGCAGCGAGGCGCCGCGCCAGCCCGGGCTCTGCGCGAGCACCGCGATGAAGGGCAGGAACACGAGCTGCCCGGCGGCGCTGCCCGCTGTCAGGATGCCGATCACCAGTCCGCGGTTCTTGGAGAACCACGTGTTGGCGATGGTGGCTGCGAAAACCAGGGCCATGGAGCCGGTACCGAGTCCGATCAGCACACCCCAGGTCAACAGGATTTGCCAGGACTGGTTCACGAACACCGTCAAGGCGGAGCCGAGGCCGATCAGGCAGAGGGCGATCGAGGTCACAGTGCGGATGCCGAAGCGTTCCATGAGCGCGGCAGCGAAGGGCGCCGTGAGGCCGAACAACACCAGGTTGATGCTGACGGCGAGCGACAGCACGGTGGTTGACCAACCGAATTCCTGCTGTAGCGGCACCATGAGGACGCCGGGGGCTGCACGGAATCCGGCTGCGCCCACAAGTGCCAGGAACGCGACGGCGGCCACCATCCAGGCGGGGTGGAGGCGCCGCTTCCGCGGAGCCTTACCGGCTGGTTTGCCGGCGGAAAGTTCGGTGGGATTGGGTGCGGTCATGCGGAGGGCTCCGATTCGTTCGGGAGGTCGCGTGTGGCGGGAGCTGTGGCCAAGGCCAACGGGTGTTCCGATCGCGTGAGGCTATGCCAGCTGGTGTTGGCTGCCGTCAGGCGGGACCCGCAATGGGAGCAAGTATCCGCAGACGCCGTCGGCAGTCCACAACCGTTGTGGATCACGCGCATGTGGGCTTTGTCCGTCGGCGCGTCGAGATGCTTTTCGGACCAGATGATGATGGCGTTCAAGACAGGCAAAGCATCTTCGCCCTTGGGGGTAAGGACGTACTCTTGGCGCGTTCGGGCGCCGTCCAGGTAGGGCCGTTGGGCGAGGAGGCCCGCCTCAACGAGCCAAGTCAATCGCTTGCTGAGGACGTTGTCTGCGATCTGGAGACGGGTCTTGATGGCATCGAAGCGGCCGTTGCCGAAGAAGACCTCCCGTAGCACCAGGCTTCCCCAGGGGTCTCCGAGGATATCGAGGCCGCGCGCAAGGCTGCACGTCCGCTCGGACCAATCGGATCGTAAAGGCATGGTTCGAGATTAGCTGGCTTTTCTAAAGAAAGCTAGGCTTTATCGCCAGTGGCCTCTGTCCGTGGCCATCAAGAGACCGCACGGTGGCCGGATGGTGTCTTGGAATTTTACCGAGGGTTTATCCAGGGAGCCTAGATTCGCAGGGTCAACCCCGCTTATGAAAGGCACCCTCTTCGATGTCAACGGACACCCCGCAAACGAAGAACCATTCCAACCCTGGAATCTCCCGACGAGGCTTCCTCGGCACCGCCGCCGCAGCCACAGCCCTCGCAGCCACGGGTTCGCTGCTGCCGCCTTCGGTCCAGGCAGCCATGGCCAAACCGGTGGCACCTGGAAGCCTCCAGTCCATCAAGCACGTCATCGTGCTGATGCAGGAGAACCGCTCCTTCGACCACTACTTCGGTTCGCTCCGCGGCGTACGCGGCTACGCAGACAAGTCCATCACCCGGCTGCCCAACGGCCGTTCAATGTTCGAACAGCCCCGCGCCACCGGCGAAAGCGTCCTGCCGTTCTCGCTCCGCAAAGCCGCGGAGCTCGCGGGGCGGCCGGATTCGGATATCCAGTACCTGAACGCCTTGGACCACTCTTTCTCGGGCACCACTGCAGCGTGGAACCACGGCTGGTGCGACAAGTGGGTCCCGGCCAAGAGTGCCTCCACGATGACGTTCTACGAGCGCTCGGACATCCCCTTGCAGTACGAGCTCGCTGACACCTTCACGATCTGCGATGCGTACCACTGCTCCGTGAACGGCTCCACCAACCCCAACCGCACCTACCTCTGGAGCGGCACCACGGGGACCGAACCCGGCAGCACCAAGCGTGCTGTAACGAACGCCGCCTACAGCTACGACCATGGCGGCTACAACTGGACCACTTACCCGGAACGCCTGGAACAGGCCGGCGTTTCGTGGCAGATCTACCAGGACTGGGACAACTTCACGGACAACGCGGTCGAATACTTCCAGACATTCAAGGCGATCGGCCACAAAATGCTCGCGTCCGTGGACGGAAACCTGCGCACCACGGAGGAGTTCTACGACAAACTCGCGGGAAAGACGCCCGCCGAACAGGACCGCCTTCTCGCCCAGTTGGAACAAGCCCGGCGGCTCCTGAGCGACGCCGAGAAGGCCCTCTTCGACAAGGGCATGCGCCGCGGCCGCCCGGACACCCTCTTGCAGCGCCTCAGTGCGGACATCAGCGCCGGTTCCCTGCCGCAGGTCAGCTGGCTCGTGCCCTCCGCCGCCGATTCCGAGCACCCCAGTTCCTCCACGCCCGTGGGAAGCGCCAACTTCGTCTACCGGCTGCTGGACGCTGTTGCCAGCAACCCGGATACCTGGGCCAGTACTGCCATCTTCCTGAATTTCGACGAGAACGACGGCTACTTCGACCACGTTCCCCCGCCCGTGCAGCCGCGCCCGGAATCCGGCGAATCCACGGACTGGACCACGGCCCTGCCCGTTGGCCTCGGCCCCCGCGTCCCCATGACCGTCGTCTCACCGTGGACCATCGGCGGCTACGTCAGCTCCGAGGTCTTCGACCACACTTCCGTGATCCGTTTCCTGGAACGCTGGACCGGCGTACAGGAACCGAACATTTCGCCGTGGCGCCGCGAGGTGTGCGGTGACTTGACCGGCGTCTTCAATTTCGACGCCGCGGGCACGCCGCCGGTCTTGGACCACCCGGGTCCGGTTCCCGCCAAGATTTCCCGCTGGCGGCCGAACCCGCCGGCCGTGCAGGTGGCACCCATCCAGGAATCCGGAAGCCGCCCGGCCCGCCCGCTCCCCTACCGGCCACGAACATCCGCTGCGGTGACGGCCAGCGGCCTCACACTGTCGCTGGACAACAACGGCACGCAGTCTGCCCACTTCACCGTTTACGGCTACGCGGGCGAGGTCACCGAACCGCGGCACGTTGACGTGAAAGGCCCTGTCGGCCTGCAATTGCCACTTGCCGGAGGCTCTTTCGACCTGATCGTCACCGGCCCCAACCGCTACCAGTATGAGCTGAAGGGCACGACGGCGGGTGCCGCGGCCGGCGTCGACGTCACCGTCAACGGCCCGCGCGGCCAGAAGGCCGTGGAAATCGAATTGCGCAACAACGGAAGCAAGACCGTTCAGCTGAACATCGCAGCGCTGCAGTATGTCGGGGATGCGGACCAGCAGGTCTTGAAGCCGGGCCAGAAGAAGAAGATCGGGTGGCAGACCCTCCAGGGCTGGTACGACGTCGAAATCACCTCGCCGGACGATCCCTCCTTCCGTCGCCGCCTCACTGGGCGCGAAGAAGATGGCCAGGTGGGCATCTCCGGCTAGGGAAACTCCACTCCTGACCATGTTTGAACGAGGATCGGCCGGGACACGCCGCTGTGATGGCGTGTCCCGGCCGATCCGTTCACCAAAGAAGGTCAGGAATGGATGGGCTTTCAGTCGGTGATGTTGCCGATCGCCTGCTCGAGGTCCGCGATCAAGTCCTCGACGTCCTCGATGCCGCAGGAAAGCCGGATCAGGTTGACCGGCACGGCCAGCTCGGTGCCCTTGACCGAAGCGTGCGTCATCTCCGAGGGGTAGTTCATGAGGGACTCGATGCCGCCCAGGGACTCGGCCAGCGTGAAGACTTGGGTGGATTCGGCGACTTTGCGGGCCGCAGCTTCGCCGCCCTTGAACTGCACGGAAATCATGCCGCCGAACTTCTTCATTTGCTTGGCCGCGAGTTCGTGGCCCGGGTGGGAAGGCAGTCCCGGATACAGCACGGCTTCAACTTCGGGACGCTCCAGCAGCCACTCGGCCACGGCCTGGGCGTTCTCGCTGTGGCGGTCCATGCGCACGCCGAGCGTCTTGAGGCCACGCGTGGTCAGGAACGCATCCATGGGTCCGGACACGGCGCCGACAGCGAACTGCACGAAGCCGATCTTCTCTGCCAGTTCGGCGTCCTTGACCACGATCGCGCCGCCCACCACATCCGAGTGGCCACCGATGTACTTGGTGGTCGAGTGGACCACGACGTCGGCACCCAGGGCGAGCGGGGTCTGCAAGTAGGGAGACGCAAAGGTGTTGTCGACCACGAGGAGGGCACCGGCGTCGTGCGCTACTTTGGCGAGCGCCTCGATATCGGTGATCTTCATCATCGGGTTGGACGGAGTCTCCACCCAGACGACGCGGGTCTTGTTCGCCCCGACGGCTGCGGCAACGGCGTCAAGGTTGGACATGTCCACTGGTGTGTTGCCGATGCCCCACTCGCCGAGCACGCGGTTGATGAGCCGGTACGTTCCGCCGTAGGCGTCGTTCCCGAGGACGATATGGTCGCCGGGGCGGGCAACGGCGCGGATCAGGGAGTCCTCCGCGGCAAGCCCCGAGCTGAAGCTGTAGGCGTGGGTTCCGCCCTCGAGCGCGGCGAGCTGCTCCTGCAGCGCATCGCGGGTGGGGTTTCCGCCGCGTCCATATTCGTAACCGTCGCGCAAACCGCCTATGCCGTCCTGGGCATACGTCGAGCTGAAGTGCAGCGGCGGAACCACGGCGCCGGTGCGCGGTTCGAAGGCCTGGCCGGCGTGGACAGCGCGCGTGTTGAATCCTGCTTCGTTTGCAGACATATGAACTCCTAGTGTCAGTTGCTCAGGTAGGCGAGAAGGTCGTGGCGGGTGAGGATGCCCACGGGGGCTCCGACGAACGTCACCATGACGGTGTCGACGTCGGACAGCAGCTCTCGTGCGGCGGAGATGGTCTCCAGGGATCCGATCACCGGCAGGCGCTCCCCCATGTGCTCGGAGATCTTGTCGGTCAATTTGGCCTCGCCACGGAACAGCTTGGTGGTCAGCGTGCGCTCGTCGACTGCGCCAAGGACCTCGCCCATGACCACGGGCGGTTCCTGCGACAGGACCGGGATGTGCGAGACCCCGAATTCGTTCATGATGTTGATGACATCGCGCACGGTCTCGTTGGGATGGATGTGGACGAGGTCCGGCATCTCACCGGTCTTGGACTTCAATACCTCGCCCACGGAGGCTTCCTCGCCACCTGAGAGGAAGCCGTAGGAGCGCATCCACTTGTCGTTGAAGATCTTCGCCAGGTACCCGCGGCCGGAGTCCGGCAGGATTACGACGACGACGGCTTCCTCGCCAAGGTCTTTGGCCACTTGCAACGCGGCAACCACTGCCATGCCGGAGGAGCCACCCACCAGGAGGCCTTCCTCGCGGGCCAGGCGCCGGGTCATCTCGAAGGAGTCTGCGTCGCTGACGGCAATGACGTCGTCCGGCACGGTCTTGTCGTAGTTGGCCGGCCACATGTCCTCGCCAACGCCCTCCACGAAGTAGGGCCGCCCCGTGCCGCCAGAGTAGACCGAGCCTGCCGGGTCCGCGCCGATGACCTTGACGCGGCCGCCGTCGGACTCTGACCGGTTGGCGGACACATCCTTGAGGTACCTGCCCGTGCCGGTGATGGTGCCGCCCGTACCGGCGCCGATCACGACATGGGTGATTTTCCCGTCGGTGTCGCGCCATATTTCGGGCCCGGTGGTTTCGTAATGGCTGCCGGGGGCTGCGGGATTGGAGAACTGGTCCGGCTTGAAGGCTCCCGGGATCTCGGACACGAGCCGGTCGGAGACGCTGTAGTAGCTTTGCGGGCTGTCCGGGGCCACGGAGGTGGGAGTCACCACAACTTCGGCGCCATACGCCTGGAGTACGGCACGCTTGTCCTCGCCCACTTTGTCCGGGACAACGAAGATGCACTTGTAGCCCTTTTGCTGGGCCACGAGGGCGAGTCCTACGCCCGTGTTGCCCGAGGTGGGTTCCACTATGGTTCCGCCCGGCTTGAGCTTCCCGTCCCGTTCTGCTTCCTCGATCATCTTCACCGCGATGCGGTCCTTGATGGAGCCGCCGGGATTCACATATTCGAGCTTCACCAGAATGGTGGCTTTGATGTCCCCGGTCACGTGGTTGAGCTTGATGAGCGGTGTATTGCCAATGAGGTCCAGGACGGACTGGGCGTACTTCATAGGTACCAAGTTACCGCTTGGTCGGGACTGCTCCGGTGCAGCGGAGGCTCAGACCGGTGGCGGGCCGCATCTGCTTCGCTTCTAGCCAAAGGATGGCCTCGCGGGGCAAGCTAGCCGTGACACCCTCCAAGGAAAGGACATGCACCATGGATTGGACCCTCGAAGTGGTTGTGCTCCCTGTGAGTGACATTGACCGTGCCATCGAGTTCTACCGCGACAAGGTGGGCTTCAACCTTGACCACAACACCACCAACGAGCACATGCATGTGGCGCAGCTGACCCCTCCGGGCTCCGGATGTTCGATCGTCGTCGGAGACCTGCCGGCGCAGAATGAGATGGCGCCGGGTTCCATGCGGGGCCTTCAACTTGTGGTCGCGGATGCGCGCGCCGCACGCGAGGAATTGCTGGGCCGCGGCGTCGAGGCCAGCGAAATCACCGTCTTCGACGAGCGCGACGGCGGCACGTTCTTCGGCTTCAGCGATCCGGACGGCAACACGTGGGCGGTGCAGGAACTCAAGGTCCGCGCTGAGAAGCCGCTGATTCCAGCGGAGGCCCGCGGGCGCTTCGGGGAGTAGTTTCGGGGAAAGGGCCGGCCCCGCGTAAAGGGCCGGCCCGGGCAACCCACTCACTCAGCCGGTGCAGTGCCTGCCGCCGAAGAGTCGGTCTGCCAGAGGCCCAGGATGTTGCCTTCGGTGTCCTTGAAATACGCGTAGTATCCCATGCCCGGAACAGCATCCTTGCCTTTGACCACTGAACCGCCCGCACTCTCGATTTGGCCAAGCGAAGCCTCGATGTCTTCGACATCCACCGTGATGATGGGCGTCTTCAGCTCCTCTGTGCGCGGGAACAATGCACCATTGATGGCCCCGGGCGCGCTCGGCATACCCGTCTGCGGGTCCGAAGGCGTGGTGATTGCGATCGTGTAGTCCATCTCCTGCATGGGGTTGAGCATCCAGCCGAAGGCACCCTGGTAGAAAGTGTTGGCCCGCTCCTTGTCGTCCGCGGGGATTTCAAAATGCACTACACCGGCCATTGGTTCTCCTGAGATTGTCATGGAAGGCGCAGACGCCCCGCGCCACACGTGGAGTCTAGTCGGGTGGGTTTCGCGGCGTAAGGGCTTGAACGCGGCTCTTTTCGAGTGTTGTCAGGTGAGCGTGCGACCATGAATGAATGACCATCGTCGATGTCCCGCCAGCAGCAGCGGCTGCGGCCGACGCGTCCGTGCGATGGCACGCCGGCGGCCCCTTCGACCTTCTCCAGACCCTGGGGATCCTCATGCGCGGCAATGGCGACCCCTCCTTCGCGGCGCGGCAGGACGGCGTGTGGATGGCCTTCACGACGCCGGATGGCCCGGTCACATTGCGACTCACCGCCGCGGGAAACGGCCAGGACAGGCACGTCGATACCCAGGCTTGGGGCGTCGGTGCCGGCTCCGCCATCGCCTCCGTGCCTGCGCTGTTGGGGAGCGGGGACGACTGGTCCGGCTTCGACGAGGCTGCCTTTCACGCCACCCTTCCGCGCATGGTCAGGGAAGCCCGACGCCGGAACCTCGCCGTCCGTTTGCCTACCACCGGCCGTGTGGTGGACTCCCTCGTGCCCACGATTCTTGAGCAAAAGGTCACCACTATCGAGGCCCGTCGGGGCTACCGCTACCTGATGTACCGTTACGGGACCGCAGCGCCAAGCGCGGGCCGCCTTTCGACGTCGGGCCTGCCGTCGGGCCTCCTCGTCCCGCCAACCGCCTCCCAATGGTTGGCCGTTCCTTCATGGGAATGGCACAAGGCCGGCGTGGGTCCCCAGCGTTCGGCGACCGTCATGCGGGCGCTGCGATCCGCCGTCGCGCTTGAACGGCTCGCATCGCTCAGCGCAGCGGAAGCCGGGGCCAAGATGCAGACCATCCCGGGCATTGGTGTCTGGACGGCCGCCGAGGTGGTCCAGCGGACTCATGGCTGCCCGGATTCGATCGCGGTGGGCGACTACCATTTGGCCTCGTACGTCGGCTATGCGCTCACCGGCAGGAAAACGGACGACGCCGGAATGATCGCTCTCCTGGAACCGTGGAGTGGGCACCGGCAGCGGGTAGTCCGGATGCTGGGGCTCAGCGGCTTCCGCAAACCGACATTCGGTCCGCGGATGACCATCCAGGACCACCGAGGGCACTAACGCCACCAACGCGGGGTCACTTACGGCCCATGTTGCTGCCCGACATGGGCCGTAGGTGACCCCGCGTTGGGAGTTTCGCCCGCTTGATCCGGACAATAAGGCCGGCGAACCCTTCGGCCAGGTCATGGGCGTTGGCCTTGAAGTAGGACCAGCCGGCGCTCGTGAAAGCTTCGTCCCTCCGGTTGTCCCGTGTCTGCTGTTCCCGCGTGAGATGCGGTGCGCCGTCGTACTGCACGGCGATCCGGAACCGCCGGTACCCCAGGTCCGCGGACGGCGACCACGGATCGTCCGGATCGAAGCGGAGCTGCAATTCCGGTTCAGGCAATCGCGCATCCAACATTGCGAGCCGCAGGAATGTCTCCGGAAACGAGTCTGCTCCGACCCTCATGTCTTCGAGGGCAAGCCGGGCCTTCTCCACGCCCTTCATATTCGGATGCTGGCGGATCAGGAGGCGCAGCCCTTCCTTGTTCGCGTAGGGCTCCGTCCTTCCTTCAAGGCCCGGCCGGGGCATGCGGATCAACTGGTCGCCCATGGCAATCACGTACCGCAGCGGCAACTGATGCGCCAGGTCAAGCCACGTCCGGGACGGGGAGGACACCGGGATACCGTCTATCTCCGTGACTTCGCCCTGGAGGACACGGACTCGGTGCCCCGTCACTCCGGTCCGGCGGACCCGGGGAAGCTCATGGGGCTTGCTGAGGTGGACCGTCTCTTCGCCGCCCAGCCACGGAGGAAGGCCGAGCCGGGTCAATACCGCGGCGCTCTCGTGGGAGACCCAGGCACCCGGTGTTGCCGCGGCAAGGACCCGCGCCCGTTCGGCAAACGCAAACTCACGACCCGCGGGCAAATAGATCAGCCGGCCGCCGTCGGACACGTCCCTGGCCCGGAGCCGCTTCGGAGCGACGCCAAGCACACGGGATTCATAGACGGTGAAAGGACGGCTACTGATTTCCTTCGGCAGCGGATTGATGCGGACCATGGGATCCAGTTTGTCCGCAATTTGACCCCGGCAAGGAGTTATCCACAGGCTGACTTCCAAGCAAGCCAACGCGGGGTCACTTACGGCCCATGTCGGGCAGCAACATGGGCCGTAAGTGACCCCGCGTTGGAGTTAGAGTCCGAGGCGGGCGATCGCTTCTTCGCGCATGTCGATCTTGCGCACTTTGCCGGAGACTGTCATGGGGAAGCTCTCCCGGATGTCCACGTAGCGGGGGATCTTGTAGTGGGCCAATTTGCCGCGGCAGAACTCCTGAACTCCGTCCAAGTCCAACGCTGCTCCCGGTTTGAGGATGATGCAGGCCATCAGTTCCTCGCCGTACTTGGCGTCAGGCACCCCGATGACCTGGACATCCTGGATCGCGGGATGCCGGTACAGGAACTCCTCGATTTCACGGGGATAGATGTTCTCTCCTCCGCGGATGACCATGTCCTTCATGCGGCCTTCGATCACGATAAAGCCGTCGGGGTCCATCCGGGCGAGGTCCCCCGTGTGCATCCAGCCGTCGTCGTCGATTGCCTCGGCTGTCTTCTCCGGCTGGCCCCAATACCCGTCCATCACGGCGTAGCCGCGCGTGCACAGCTCGCCGATTCCTCCGCGTTCCAGGGTTTCGCCGGTGCCCGGATCCACGATCTTGGACTCGAGCCGGGGCATGGTGCGACCAACTGTCGTGGTCCTCTGCTCAATGGTGTCCGCCGCGAGGGTCATGGTGGACACGGGCGAAGTCTCGGTCATTCCGTAGCAAATGGCCACGTCCCGCATGTTCATCTCCCCGATGACACGCTCCATGACCTCGATGGGGCACAGTGAGCCGGCCATGACGCCGGTACGCAGCGTGGAGAGGTCATAGGACGCGAAATCGGGCAAAGCCAACTCGGCGATGAACATGGTGGGTACTCCGTACAGTGAGGTTCCGCCAAAATCCTGAACCGCTTCCAGGGCGGCGGCCGGGGTGAATCCGCGGCCCGGAATGATGGTGGCCGCGCCGAAGCTCAACGCGTTCAGGTTCCCGATCACCATGCCGAAACAGTGGTAGAACGGCACCGGCAAGACCACGCGGTCGCGTTCCGTGTACCCCAACAGCCTGCCGATCTGGTTGCCGTTGTTGAGGATGTTGTGGTGGGTCAACGTGGCGCCCTTGGGGAATCCCGTGGTGCCGGAAGTGTATTGCAGATTGATGGGATCGTGCGGGTCCAGTTCCGCCATGCGCGCCTTGAGCGCTGAGGGCGCGACGTCGTCCGCCCGCTTGAGTAGCTCGGCGAACGTCAGCTCGGCGTCAGTTTGCGGCTCGCCTGCGTTGAGCATGTCCAGTCCCAGATCGGGAAGAAACACGAGCTCCCGAAGCTCCGGGCAGCCGGCCAAGGCCTCCCGGGCCATGGCCACATAGTCGCTGTTCTTATCCGATGGCGCAGCCACCAGCATCCGCATGCCGTTCTGGCGGACCACGAATTCGAGTTCGTGGCTGCGATACGCCGGGTTAACGTTGACCAGGATCGCCCCCACCTTAGCCGTCGCGTATTGCAGGATGGTCCACTCGGCGCAGTTCGGGCTCCAGATGCCCACCCTGTCACCCTTGGCGACGCCCACGGCGAGGAGCGCACGCGCGAGGCGATCGACGTCGTCGTTCAGTTTTTCGTAGCTCCAGCGCCGGGCCTCATCGCCGGGCACCACGGCGGCTTCGATGAGCGCGTCCCGCAACGGAAACCGCGCCGCGACGCGTTCAAAGTTGGCGCCGATGGTCTCTTCAAGCAGCGGGACGTCAGTGTCCCCGGCTGTGTAGGAAAGCATGAACGCACGCTACCAACTCCGCCGGTCCAAGAGAAGACTTTTGCTTGGAAGTCCTACAAAATATTTCAGGGGCTTGTCGGGCCAGCCGGTAATGTGAATCCCATGAGTGCACCCATTGACCTGCAGGCCACGTTCATTCCCAACGACGGCGAATTCTTCCGCGTGAAACTCGCGTTGGAAATCGCGATCGACGAAGTAGTGAACGAACCCGGCTGCATCCGCTACGAGCTCACCGAAGCCAACGAGGACAAGCTGGTCCTGACTGAACAGTGGGCCTCGGAGGAACACCTCGACATCCATTCCAAGGGCATCGCCGTTCAGGACCTCAACGAATCCCTCAGTGCGCTGCTGGCGGAGCCGGTGAAGCTCGAGCGCCTCTAACTAGCATCGGCTGTTGCCCACTGGAAAGTGGGCAACAGCCGATGGCGTTTGCTAGGAGTTTTCGGCGCGCTGCTTTGCGATGTGCGCGTGAACCTCGTCCATGTCGAGCCCCTTGACGGCCTCGATGACCTGCTCGAGCTGGGGTCCGTTCAGTGCGCCCGGCTGGGAGAACACGAGGACCTTTTCGCGGAAGGCCATGAGCGTGGGGATCGAGGAGATGCCGGCTTCGGCGGCGAGCTGCTGCTCGGCCTCGGTGTCCACCTTGGCGAAGAAGACATCGTCATGCTTCTCGGAAGCGGCTTGGTATGTGGGGGCAAACTGCCTGCAAGGGCCGCACCACGCAGCCCAGAAGTCCACGAGGACAATGTCATTGCCCTCGATGGTCGATGCGAACTGCTCGCCGGTGATGTCAACTGTAGCCATGCTTCCACGGTACGCGACGGCGCCGCCTAAGTCGCCCTTGTTCGCTACCCGGCAAACCGGGAATAAAGCACGACGGCGGCCGGCTGGCTTGGGCCCGACCGGCACCTTCGGCTAGTGCCAGAGGTGAGGGGCGGCCTTCCGGGCGCCGGGGAGGGCGTTGTTCTCACGCCACTCGTGGATCCATTCCGGAAGCTCGAGGTCTGCGGGCGGCTCGCCGAACTCGGCCAGGATTTCCTCCTGGCTCACCGGCCGGCCGTTGGCGACAAGCCGGGTGGCAATGTGCGCGCGGGCGTAGATCTCGCCGTCCACCACCATTCGTTGTTCAAAGTAGATCGCTTTGGAATCGAGCCCGATGATCCTAGACTCGATGGTGTACTGCTGCCAGAGCTGCAACGACTTCCGGAACGCGATCGTCTCGCCGGCGGCCACGGGGCTCCAGCGGCGTCTGCGCATCTTTTGCCAGATCCCCGCGCGCACCATGAGGTCGAAGCGCCCAAGGTCCATCAGCGAGAAATACATGCCGTTGTTGACATGCATTGCAATGTCGATGTCCGTGGGCAGTACACGCATGGGCAAGGAGGACGTGCCCCAAACGTTGAGCCGGCTCCGCCTGGACGAGGTGAACAAGAGCAAGAGGGTTCGGAGAAGCAAATGCATAACCGCCATGTTACTCCGCAGTAACATCCTGGGACAGCTTCGTTTTGTGTGTCGCTACATGGCATGTCGTTTACCGCCGGTTCACATGCCGCGGGAAGAATGTCTGAAAACAAATTGCAGGAAGCACCAAGGAGATCCCGTGAGCACCACCCAAACCATCAGGGCACACGCAGATGTGTGGCCGGAACTTCCGCTCCACCAGGAGCTGGTGTTGCAGGACACCCGCGGCAACAGGATCGTAGGCACCTTGGACGGCATGACGGACGATCGCAGCACGCTCTGGATCCAGTTGTCCGGAGGCCTGGGCCGGCAACTCGTGCACCACCAGGACGGATACTGGCTGGAGCCGGGCAGCGCGAGCTAAGCCGGGCCTGGCGTGGCGCCGCCGGTGAGCACGCGCCGTCGTGGTCATCGCCGCTCAAGCGCAGCCGCAACTGCCGCGAACGATCATCCTGACGGGGAGGACAACGGACTCGCTGCCAGTGGTCTCACCCGAGCTCCGCGCAATGAGCATGTCGGCTGCCAATCGACCGATGTCGCTCATTGGCTGCCGAATGGTAGTGATGCTTGGTTGAGAAACGGCGCCGGCGACGACGCCATCGAACCCCGTGACCGCAACGTGGGCCGGAACGGAGACGCCCAAGGTGGCCAATGCGTCCACGACTTCAAGCGCGACCAGATCCGAGGCACAGACGAACGCTTGTGGAAGGGAACCGGCGTCGCTCAAGCCTGCGAGATCCTCGGTGATCGTGGCGAGGGAATGGCTCAACGGAGGCCGGGCGGCGATTCCCCTCCCCCGGAGTTCCTCGTTGAAGGAAAGCCGGCGTTCTTCGCTGTCGGCATTCGTCACCGACGAGACGAAGATGAAATCTGTCATGTTGTGCACGGAAATCAAATGATCGGCGATCATGGCCATGCCGCCTGCATTGTCCGCGGTGATGTGGCAGTAGTCGTCGGTGGTCCCGGCGGAGGCGAATTCAACCACCGGTATTCTCCTTGAGACGTGCGACAAGGTCTCCGGTGCGAGCCGTCGCGGGAAAACCGCGAGGCCATCCACGCGTCCGGCCATCTCGTTGATGATGTTCTCGCCGATTTCATCCTGTCGGCCGCCGAGGATGAGCTCGAATCCGCGCCGCCAACATTGCAATTCGAAGCCGCGCTGCACCTCGTCTAAGTACACAGGAAACAGCCGGAAATCGTCGTATGGCTCACCCTGTAACAGGTGGCTCCCGGGCAGGGACTGCCCAGGGGCGACCCGACGGTCCGGGGCATTCCACATGAAGTCATAGGCGAACAATCCCAAGGCACCCGTACGGCCCCGCGCCAGGCTCCTTGCGCTGGCGTTGGGTACGTATCCAAGCCGTTTTGCGGCTGCCAGCACAATTTCCCGGGTGGATTCCTTGACGCGGTCAGGGTTCCGGAAGGTGAAGGAAACCGTGGCAGTCGAAACACCCGCGGCGGATGCAACGTCGTAAACAGTCGGGCTTTTGGCCATTGATGAGGGCTCCATTGTGATGACGAATTTCGCTTATCCGGTCACGCGTCGCTGTGGTATTCGGCGGATTTCGCCTGTCCCTTCCAGCGCCGAAACATCGTACCCCGGCAGGATAGGCCCCGGCAGTACGCTTCACAGGCGGGCTCATAAGCGCGAGAGCACCGCGGCCACGCCGTCTTCATTAATCGAGGGAATGACCGCGGAAGCGATGGCGCGGACTTCCTCGGGGGCCTGCCCCAGGGCAAAACCCTGACCGGCCGCTCCGGCCCAGCGCAGCATTTCGATATCGTTCCGGCCGTCTCCGAAAGCGACGACGTCTGCGCGGTCGACCCCGAGAAGCCGCCGCACCTTCTCCAAGGCAATAGCCTTGTTGACCCCCTGGGGAGCCATATCAAGCCATGCTGTCTGTCCGATGGAGTAAGTGACGTGGTGCAGGCCGAGGGTTTTCATGATGTCGAAGAATTCCGCGGTCCCGGCGTCGGGAGCAACAACCACCACCCTTGTTGCCCGCCCACCAAGGAGCTCGTCGAAACGGACTCGCCGTGAGTTCGGGTCATCACCGTTTTCACCAGGAAGAATTTCCGTGTACAGGAAAGTTCCGTGCTCGTCCTCCACCGCATAGAGGGCACCGGGCAAGTGTGAGCGCAGAGTGTGGAGCGCGGACGTGGGATCGAAGGTCGCGACGAACTCCTTGCGGTAATTCTGCTCCACCGATTCGTCCCGCCGGATGATGATGGCCCCGTTGGAGCAAACGACGTACTCGGGCGAGATACCGAGGTGGCCCAGGACCCCGATCACGCTCGCAACGGGGCGGCCCGTCGCGAGCGTGATCTCGTCTCCCGAGGCGGCAATCCTCCGGACCTGTTCAACGACTGCCTCACTGATGCGTCCATCGTCGTGCATGATGGTGCCGTCGACATCGAGCGCGACAAGACGGCGTCGCGTTTCCGGACCTGTGGTGGTCATTGGAGGGTAACCGGAGCCTTTCTACTCGTGTGGTTGCAAACGCGGCCCAAGGGGTCTAGAGGGTGGTTTTGCCGTTGAAGGCCTTGGCGATGTAAGACAAGTCGACGATTCCCTTGACGTTTGCCGGCACGGGCGTCTGTCCTGCCGCCTTCATGGCAGGGAGCATTTTCGAGTCCAGCAGCGCGGTATCCATATTGAGGAGACCATGGGTCTTCGTGAAAGCGGACTGGATCAAGGGTGCCTGCAGCTCGTTCTGTCGGATCTGTTGCTTAAGATCGAGTCCGAGGTCGGCCCCATACTTTTCTACACACAGCTTGGCTGCGATGGACGGATCGGCAACGTTGTCCTGCCAGCCCCGGATGCTGGCACGCAGGAACTTGACGATCGCGTCCTCGTTCGCGCTGGCGAACTTGCCGGTGGTCACGATGACATCTGCGTAGGAGGGAAGTCCCAGCTCGCTGTAAGTAACGGTTACGTAGTCCTTGTCCTTGACGAGCCCGAACTGGGTCTCGAGGGTGGTGGGCTGGTTGGTGACGTAGCAGGTGTAGGCGTCGCCTTGGCCGTCCACGAGGGGCGAGGGGTCGAACCCGGCCGGAATGAGCTTGTAGGTAGCCGGGGGCAGGCCCGCGAGCTCAAGGATGGCGTCCAGGTAGGGTTGGGTTCCGCCTTGCCCCAGAACCTTTGCCACAGCGAGGTCCTTGGGTGTCTTCACGGGCTTCTTGGTCAGGGACACGATTCCGCCAGGACTGTCTTGGAAGACTGCACCGAGGATCTTCAAGTCGTTGCCCTTCGCCGCAGCGACAATCGTGTCGCTCATGGACGGTGAGAGCCCAATCTCGGCGTTCCCTGCCGCGAGGCTCTGCGCCGCTGATGGCGCGTTTGCTCCGCCCGGGAGGAACTCAATTTCGAGGCCCTCGTCCTTGTAGTAGCCGCGGTCATCGGCAAGAAAGTAGCCGCCGAATTCAACATTCGACACCCAGCCGAGGGTTATGCGCAGCTTCGTGGGCGATGCCGCCTCCGACGACGCCGGGCTGCTTCCGCTGCTGCTGCAGGAGCTCAGGGCGCCGGCCGTTGCGAGCGCGCCGAGGCCAAGGCCGGCGCCGAGAAGGCTGCGGCGTGAAAACTGCTGGTTCATGGTGGATCTCCTGTTCGAAAGGGAGTGTTCGAAGGTAGTAGTTGTTCGAAATTGGGGTGGGAGCAATTCCTGAGTGGTGGGACCTATTTGAATCTCACGGAAACGTGGTCTTCGAGCCTCTTGGTGAGGGCGAAGACGATGATCGACACAACTGACGTGATGCAGGCGATGGCCCAGACGGTCACAGTGTCGCTGCGGACAATCGAATCGGTAATCAGTTGCCCGAGCCCGCCGATGGAGAGCAAATACTGCGCAAGGATCACTGCGCCGATGGAAAAGGGTGCCGTCATTCGAATGGCTGCGAGCAGGCCGGGCACCGCCTGGGGCAGCAGGAGCCGAAAAAGGGTGCTCCGGCGGCTGGCTCCGAAGACGCGGAAGACATCCTCGGATGAGCCATTCGCCTGCCGGAGCCGGCCAAGGACCAGAACGAACGTGGGAAAGAACGAAAGCAGCATGACGATGACGATGATCGTGATTTCGTTGTAGCCAACAAGCCGCCCGATGACGGGAAGCATTGCAACCACCGGGATAGCTTGCAGGACACTAGTAGTGGGGGTGATGAGTCCGTCGAGGATGGACGAATACCACACCAGGATCGCCAGACCGGACCCAACGCCGAGGCCGAGCACCGTGCCCGGGACGGCGAGCGCGAGGGTGATGAGTGTCGGTTCGGCAAACGTCTGCGGGTTGTTGAAGATGTGCGCCGCAACGCTCAGCGGGCGGGGAAGGAGAAGATCCGTGTAGCCGTTGAGGACGGCGACGAGTTCCCAAAGCAGAAGCAGCGCAATGATCGGCCAGCCCAGCGTGAGGATGCGGCCGAGTGATGCCCTAACTGCCGGCGAGAGCCGTTGGCGTCGTGGGGCTCCGACGTTCGGTACGGATGCGAGGCGGGTAGCGAGAACTGGAGATTCCTTGGTCACACGAACCTCTTTCCGACCATCTTTTGAATCGCCACGATGGCGTAGAAAGCGATGAGTGAGACGAGGGCAGCTGTGAGGGCTACCACGAAGAGCAGCTTGACCTGGAAGTTCTGCATGGAGCTGATCATCAGTACGCCCAGACCGGTGGGCGCACCGAACCATTCCCCAAGAACGGCACCGAGGACAGCCCCAGAGCCGGCAAGGGTGAGGCCTCCGAGCAGGCTGGGCACGGCGCTGGGCAGGCTCAGCCGAATAATGTGCTGAAGGCGGGAAGCTCCGGAGACCCTGAACAAGTCCGAATGGGTGGCGGAGACCGCCACCAGCCCCGATGCGGTTGCTACAAACATCGCGAAACCCGAGCCGAGCGCCGCGGTAAGCACCGACATTCCCTGCGGCCCGACGAGCGCGATAAGCAGCGGCGCGAGCGCCACGAGCGGGATGGTGTTCAGAATCGAAGCGGTCTGGTCCAGGCCCGCTCGCAGGGGCGGGAGTAGGAACCCGAGGAAGCCCACGGCCGTGCCGACGAATGATCCGATGAGCAGTCCGGTTCCCGCTGAAGCCAAGGTGGCGCCAAGGGCTCGAAACAAGAGTGAGCTAGAGAGCTTGGACCCAAGGACGGACCAGACGGCGTCGATAGGTGCCGGCCAGGCCTTTCCCGCTAGACCGAGCCTGCCGACAACCTCCGAAACGAGGATCAGGGTGAGCGCACCGATGATCCCGAGAACAATCTTCTTTGTCTGGGGCCTCATGAGGCGTCCAGCATTCGCGTGAGCCGGTCGACGACGTGGTGGAACTCCGCGGTCCGTTCGAGTCCTTCGGTCTGGACTGTGTCGAAGGAAAGGACTTCCTCGTGCCGGACCCGGCCCGGGTTGGCGGCGAGAACCACCACGCGCTGTGCGAGGAAGACTGCCTCTTCGACGTCGTGCGTGACAAGCACAGTAGTGGTGCGTTCCTCGTCCCAGATCCGTGCCAGCTCCAGGTTCATCCTGCGCCGCGTGACGGCGTCCAGGGCCCCGAAGGGTTCATCTAGCAAAAGCACATCCGGTTTCAGGATGAGGGACCTGGCAATCGAGGCGCGTTGCCGCATTCCACCAGAGAGCTGCCGGGGGTGGGCATCGCGGAAATCGGCCAGGCCGACTAGTTCGAGCAGTTCCTCGATGCGGGCCGAGTCCACGGGGCGTTTGGCCAGCTGATAGGGAAGCGAGACGTTCTGGTAGACAGTCAGCCACGGAAGGAGCGCGTGGTCCTGGAAAGCTACACCGAGCCGGTGTTCGTTCACGAGCTCCTGCGGCTCGCGCCCGTTGACGGCCAGTCTGCCTGCGGAGGGCCTCTCCAAGCCAGCGATCATGCGGAGAATGGTCGACTTGCCACACCCGGAGGGGCCGAGCAAGGCGAGGAATTCGCCTTGCCCGACCTCGAGGGTGACGTCCTTGAGCGCGGTGTACATGTTCCGCTTCTTGAGGGGGAAAGTCTTTTCAACGCGGTCGAGCGATATGCCTGTTGCACTCATGACCGGTCCCTTTCGATTGCGCGGCGCGTGCCGCGGTTCGGACAAATTCAGGATGGGTAGATTCGGCCAGAGGATCAGAGGGCTCCGGCGGCCGCATTGTTATGCGCTTAGATTTTGAATCTGAAAAAATGGCCTTCCAGCCAACTGCGATTAAGCCTAGCGAGCAATTGTTTCGATCGGATGACAGGTCGGTTACCCTTCGCGGACGTGTTTTCCCGGGGTCTTCGGCTCCCCACGAAGAAGCCATGCGGTGCAGTTCGCGGGAAGTTTCCCGCCCGTGACGACTGAACTGCTGATGAGGATCTCCCCGTCCGGCAGAGCGATTGGCTGGTCTTGGAAGTTCGTGACTGACTCCCACCCGCCGTCGCGTTGGAAGTGCAGGACGTCTGAGTTCCCGGAGTCGACCCACCGCAGAGTTTCGGAAGTCCGCAGACTGCTCCGCAAGCGAAGGGCGTCCTTGTACATCCACAAGGTGGACGACCGATCGCCTTTCTGGGCGTCAACCGACAACCTCGCAAAGCCTGCGGGCTGCGGCAGATGGGCGGCCCCACGGCCGAAGCCGAATGAGGGGCCATCAGCCGACCAAGGCAAGGGGATACGGCAACCGTCGCGGCCGACGTCGACGTTCCTGTTACGGAAGAATGTGGGGTCCTGGCGCATTTCATCGGGGATGTCCGGGATCTCATGAAGACCAAGTTCCTCGCCTTGATATAGATAGGCAGAGCCCGGGAGCGCAAGCATCAGCAGCGTGGCCGCTCGCGCACGGCGGAGCCCGAGGTCACGCTTGAGGACGGGCCGGAGTCCGCCGGTGAGCAGCCACGCCCGGCCGGGCCACACGGTGCCGCCAGCATCCTTTGGGGGGAAGCCCGTAGCGGGTGGGGTGCCTGACGACGTCGTGGTTTGAAAGAACCCAAGTTGGCGAGGAACCGGACTCCCCCGAGAGCGCCAGGTTCTCGGTAATCACGGCCCGGAACTGGCCAGCGTCGAAGTCGGCACTAAGGAGATCGAAATTGAACGCCTGGCCTAGGTTGTCCTGGCTGGCGTACCGGACGCGCCGGCTCGGCTCAACCCAGGCTTCAGCGACGGCGGTGCGCGGTGGATCGTATTCGTTGAGTACCTTCCGCCATTCGGCGTAGATGGAATGAACCTCATCGCGGTCCCAGAAGGGGTGGCTTCCGTCCATCACGGTGCTGTCCACGGTTGCCCAAGCGGGAAGCCGATCGGCAGTCAGATCCTTCGCCAGCCCGTGGGCGACGTCGACGCGGAACCCGTCCACGCCGCGGTCCGACCAGAACCTGAGGGTGGTCAGGAAGTCGGCGCGGACCTCCTGGTTCTCCCAGTTGAAGTCTGGCTGCTCGCGGGCAAAAAGGTGGAGGTAGAACTGGCCGTCCCCGACAGCCTCCCAGGCGGAGCCGCCGAACATCGACTCCCAGTCGCTCGGCGGCTGCGCCCCGTCCGGACCGATGCCGTCACGGAAGATATAGCGATCGCGTTCTGGCGATCCCTTCGGCGCCGCCAGCGCCTCCTTGAACCACTGGTGCTGGTTGGAGCTGTGGTTGGGGACGATATCGACCACGAGCTTGATGCCGGAGTCGTGCAGGGCGCCAATCATGACGTCGAAGTCAGCCAGGGTGCCGAGTTTCGGGTCTACGTCACGGTAATTGTCGACGTCGTAACCTCCATCGGCGAGAGCCGAAGGGTAGAAGGGACTCAGCCAGACGGCGTCGACTCCGAGAGACGCGAGGTAGGGAATGCGCGAGGTGATCCCGGCGAGATCACCGATGCCGTCGCCGTTCGAGTCAGCGAAGCTTCGGGGGTAGATCTGGTAGACGGCGGCTTGCCGCCACCAGTTACTTTCGTCGGCCGGGCCGTCGGGGCGGTCTTCCATTGCCGTCTGCGCTGTATTCAACATGGACCTCCTTCAGCTGCCCGATTCGGAAGGCGCGTCTTTGGGCGCTGAGGCGTGTCCGATAATGGAGGAATAGACGAGTCCCGAGTCCTTGATGGTACGGACATGGGTTTCATAATCCACATGGACCATACCGAAGCGCTTTTCGTAGCCCCATGCCCACTCATAGTTGTCGAGCAAGGACCAGAGGAAATAGCCTCGAACATCCGCTCCTTCGTCAATCGCATCCGCGACGCTCTCAAGGTGATCCAGGACGTACTGGGTGCGTTCGACGTCGTGTACGCGTCTCGCATTGGTGATTTCGTCGTCGAACGCCGCTCCGTTTTCCGTCACGTACAGCGGTGGAAGGTTCGGGTATTCCCTGCCGAGCCGCGCGAGGAGATGGCGGAGTCCGTCCGGGTTGATCTCCCAGTCCATCCCTGTGCGGGCGAGCCCGCGCGACGGGAAGGTGATGTGCTCTGAGCCCACATACGGCGAAGCGATCTTGCGATCGGTTGCCATGGCGAAACCGGCGTCGCCATCCGGCAGGGGGCGTCCGGACACGTTGTCATCGTGGTAGTAATTCACGCCCAGGAAATCGATCGGCGCGGATATGGTCGCGAGGTCGCCGTCGTGGACGAGTTGCTCGAAGCCCAGGCCCGCGACATCGTCCTGGAAGTCGTCCGGGTACGTTCCAAGGACAAGGGGTTCCAGGTAGATCCGATTCTGCAGGGCGTCGAAGCGGCGGGCGGCGTCGATGTCCACCCGGTTCCCTGGATCCGCTGGAATGGCGTTCGACAGGTTGAGGGTGATGCCGAGGTTTTGGGCGCCAAATTCACGCAGGCTGCGCACAGCAAGCCCGTGCGCAAGGTTCTGGTGGTGCACCGACGCGAGCCCGTCCTCTCGGGATGTCCGTCCCGGGGCGTGAAGGCCGGCCGCATAGGACAACAAAGACGAACAGAACGGTTCGTTGAAAGTGGTCCAGTGCTGGACTCGATCGCCGAGCGCGCCGTACACCACTTCGGCATAGTCTTGGAATCGGAAGGCGGTATCGCGATTGACCCAGCCTCCTTTATCTTCAACGGCCTGGGGCATATCCCAGTGGTATAGAGTCAGCCACGGCAGGATGCCAGCTTCAAGAAGCTCGTCGACCAAACGGGAGTAGAAATCCAGCCCGGTTTGGTTGACCGCACGGTCCCCCGGCTTGATGCGCGCCCAACTCGTCGAAAATCGATAGGACCCAAGACCCAGTCTCTTCATGAGTGATACGTCTTCGGGCATCCGGTGATAGTGGTCCACGGCAACTTCGGGCGTGTCCCCATTGGCGACCGCTCCCGGGATCCGTGCAAACGCATCCCAGACACTGTCTTCCTTGCCGTATAGGTGGGCGGCACCTTCGATCTGTGCAGCCGCTGTAGCTGACCCCCAGAGGAACCCGGGAGGCCAAGCACGGCGCCGTAGGGACGCGACTTGCTCCAGCTGGGCAGCAGGGATTGTTGTGACAGTCACGAGAGAACTACTCCTTCGATGAGCCAAATGTTATGCGCTTAGATTACATATCCCGCGTTTCGCGGAAGTAACGCCGGCCAGCGACACGGAAAATCGCCACCGACACCCGAATCCGGGCGTCGAGAATCCACCAGCGCCTCGCAGGCGATTTTCCGCGTCGAACGGCCCACCCAAGAAAACACGGACATACAAAAAATCCCCGGAACCATATGGTTCCGGGGATTTAATTTTGTGGCAGATGAGGGATTCGAACCCCCGTAGGCGTTGCCAGCTGATTTACAGTCAGCCCCCTTTGGCCGCTCGGGTAATCTGCCGAACTTCAAAAGAAGTCACTCCCGTTCATCGTTTCGTTTCCGATCCGGTAGGCGCGAGCAAGACAACCTTACAGAACTTCCGCCGAAGAATCGAATCGAGCCCTCGGAGCTACAAAATCAGCGGAAATCTCAAGCATCGCCAAGTATCCGGCCGGCCAGTTTGGCCTCGAAACTCGCCGCCTGTTCAAGGGTGATCTGGTTGAGCTGCACGGCCCGCAGCAAGTCCGCGTGAACGCCGTCCATCCGCGACGCCGCATCCGGGACCGGGCTCAGGACCACGGAAGCCGCGAGCGCTGCGGCTGCAACCGCGCTTGCGGCGGTGGCGGCAGCGACTCCGATTGAACCGGCGGCGGCAGCGGCTGACTTGGTGACGTATCGGACGGCCTGGTTGCTCATGGTGCTCCCTTTCAGGACGGGCTCTTCAAACTGATACAACTCTGTCGGGGCAGTCTCAGTTCCGGCCATGCGTGTGCTGTGAGCGAACTGTGAACGTTCAGCACACGCCCGGCGCTTCCGTATTAGGCTGGTTGGCAGACAAAGCCGCCCGTTTCCGGGCCGCAACGCACCAATCAAACGCAACGCACCAATCAAAGGAGAGTCATGGCAGGCGAATCCACATTCGACGTCGTCAGCAAGGTAGACAAGCAGGAAGTCGCCAACGCGCTCCACCAGTCCCAGAAGGAAATCGCCCAGCGATACGACTTCAAGGGCGTCGGCGCGGAGATCGACTTCAGCGGCGAGAAGATCCTCATGAAGGCCAACTCCGAGGACCGCATCCTCGCTGTCCTGGACGTATTCCAGTCCAAACTCATCAAGCGCGGTATCTCCCTGAAGTCCCTCGACCAGGGCGAGCCTTACCCCTCCGGCAAGGAATTCCGCCTGGAATGCTCCATCAAGGAGGGCATCGCCCAGGACATCGCGAAGAAGATCAACAAGATCATCCGCGACGAAGCCCCGAAGTCCGTCAAGTCCCAGATCCAGGGCGACGAACTCCGCGTCACCTCGAAGTCCCGAGATGACCTGCAGGAAACCATGAACATCCTGAAGAAGTTCGAAGAGGCCGACCTCCAGTTCGTGAACTTCCGCAGCTAGGACTTCGCTGCGGCCCCGGCCGCCATCCAGAAGTACGACGACGGCGCGTTGCCCCCTGAGCGGGCAACGCGCCGTCGTCGTTAATGGAGACAGGCGCGTCACGCCACGCAACTTTTTGGGGTCGAAGCCTGGCGAAGTCCCCGGGATTCCGCGGGTACACCGATCCACGGAGGTCAAAGACTGCAGCGCGTGACAGGCACGCCCGCGTAACCTCCGGCAATTACGACACGTTCTGTTTGCGTAATCGGATCAAACGGGTACTGTACTTCCTTAGGCGAGCCTAAGTGTGGCTCCCCTAACGAAAGATTCCAGATGACCGCGAACTTCCTGATCGGCCTGCGCGAAGGCCTTGAAGCCACCCTCGTTGTGGTCCTGCTCATGGCCTACCTGGTCAAAACCGGACGCCGCTCGCTGCTCCCCAGGCTTTGGGCCGGCGTCGGCATCGCTGTGGCCGTTTCCATCGCCTTCGGGGCACTGCTCACCTTCGGTCCGCAGGGACTGACTTTCGCTGCGCAGGAGGCGATCGGGGGCGGATTGTCCATTGTCGCCGTCGCGCTCGTCACCTGGATGGTCTTCTGGATGGCGCGCACTGCCCGCAGCCTCGGCGGCGAGTTGAAGTCCCAAGTGGACAAGATGGCCGACGGCGCCGCGTGGGGCCTCGTGGTCGTGGCTGCACTCGCGGTGGGCCGCGAAGGGCTTGAGACGGCGCTGTTCCTTTGGGCTGCTGCCCAGGCCGCCGGGGAATCGTCGCAGCCGCTGCTCGGTGCGCTGCTCGGGCTGGCCGTCGCTGCCGGACTCGGATACTTACTGCACCGCGGAGTCCTTAAGGTCAATCTCTCGCGGTTCTTCGCCTGGACAGGAGTCGGCCTCATCGTGATCGCGGGCGGCGTGCTGGCCTATGGCATCCATGACCTCCAGGAAGCCGGGATCCTGCCCGGGCTCCACACCCTCGCGTTCGACGTCTCCGCAGCAATCCCGCCGTCGTCCTGGTACGGCACCCTGCTGAAGGGCACCCTCAACCTGTCCCCGGCCACCACCTGGCTCGAAGCCGGGGCCTGGCTGCTGTACGTGATTCCGGTGCTCTACTTCTACATTCGCGCCAACGGTTCCGCACCGGCGAAATCTCCCGGCAACGCCGCCGCAGAAAACGCCGCCGCTTCCCAGACCGCTTCCCAGGCCGCCAACGCCGCCTAACGCTTCCCGCACCCCCAACAGAAGGAAACCCCAATGCCTGGCACTCCCCTGCCCAAAATTGCCCTGCCCAAAAAGACCCTGCCCAAAAAGGCCTCCCGCCACCGGAAGTCCTTTGCCCTTATCGCCGCTGCCGCAGCCGTTCCGCTGGTACTCACCGGATGCACGGACAATGCAAAGACGCCCGGCTCCAGCGCCTCCGCCGGACCTATCCAGGTCACCAGCACCAAAACCGAGTGCAAGCTTTCCACCGGAAGCGTCCCCAGCGGCAACCTGAGCTTCGCGGTCAAGAACGATGGCACTGAAATCACCGAGTTCTACCTCCTCGCCGAGGACGGCTTGCGGATCGTCGGCGAAGTGGAGAACATCGGTCCGGGCCTGACCCGCAACCTGGTGGTCACGGCTCCCGCAGGCAAGTACACCACCGCGTGCAAGCCCGGCATGCAGGGCGACGGTATCCGTGCCGCCTTTGAGGTCACGGATTCCGGAAACAAGACCGGCGTCGACGCCGATTTCCAGAAGCTTGCGGACACCGGCGTCCAGCAGTACACGGCGTACGTCAAGGACCAGACCGAACAACTCGTGACCGGCACCAAGGCCTTCGCTGACGCCTACGCGGCGGGCGACACAACAAAGGCCCGCGAACTCTACTCGGCAACGCGCATGCACTGGGAGCGGATCGAACCGGTCGCGGAATCCTTCGGCGACCTCGACCCCAAGCTCGACGCCCGCGAAGCCGACCTTGAGCCCGGCCAGGAATGGACCGGCTGGCATCGCACGGAGAAGGACCTCTTCCCACCCGCCGGATACACGGCGCTGACGGCCGCTGAACGAGCCAAGATTGCCACACAGCTCGTTGCCGATACCGAGGAACTCGGCAAACGCACCCGCACCGTTGAGCTCTCCGCGGACAAGCTCGGCAACGGCGCCAAGGAGCTCCTGGACGAAGTTGCGCGCGGTAAGGTCACCGGCGAAGAAGAAATCTGGTCCCACACGGACCTCTGGGACTTCCAGGCCAATGTCGACGGCGCCCGGATCGCATTCGAGAACCTCAAGCCCGCGCTCGCGCAGAAGGACCCCGCCCTGGCCACGAGCCTCGACGGGAAGTTCGCTGCCCTGCAGGTCGAGCTCAAGAAGCACGCCAAGGGCGACGGTTTCGCGTACTACAACGAACTCAGCCCCGCCGAGGTCCAGCAGCTCGCCGCTCTGGTCGACGCCCTGGGCGAGCCGCTGTCCAAGCTCACCTCGGCAGTAGTCCTGTGAGCGGCTGCCCCTTCAACCACGAGCCCGCTGAGGCGCCCGACGGCGGGATGGCCGCCGTCGGGATGGCCGGCGCCGCGTCCGCCGCCGAATCCCCCAAGGGCGGCAAGCGGGGCATGTCCCGTCGTGGACTGTTCTCCCTCGCCGGCATAGGCGGCGCCGGTGCCGTGGCAGGTCTTGCCGCCGGATACCTTAGCCATGATGCGGTGGCAGCTCAGGCGGCCACCCCTGCAGGCGATGTGGTTCCCTTCTACGGCGAACGCCAAGCCGGCATCATCACTCCCGCCCAGGACCGCCTCCACATGGCCGCCTTCGACGTGACGGTTGAGGACCGTGCCGCGGTGATCCAGCTCCTGAAGGACTGGACTGCCGCGGCCGAAGCAATGACCGCCGGCCGTACAACGGGCGCGACCGGCGCCGTCGACGGATCCTACGACGCGCCCCCGGAAGACACCGGCGAGGCGCTGGATCTCGCGGCGGGCAAGCTGACCTTGACGTTCGGCTTTGGCCCGGGCCTCTTCGAAAAGGACGGCAAGCCCCGCTTCGGCTTGGAGGGCCGCAGGCCTGACGCACTGATTGACCTGCCGCATTTCCCCGGCGACGCCCTTGAGGCTGCGCGTACGGGCGGCGACCTTGTGGTCCAGGCGTGCGCCGACGATCCCCAGGTAGCCGTCCATGCGATCCGGAATCTCGCACGCATCGGCTTTGGGAAAGTGCGTGTCCGCTGGTCCCAGCTGGGCTTCGGCCGCACCTCGTCCACGTCCCGGGCACAGACGACCGCGCGCAACCTCTTCGGTTTCAAGGACGGCACTGCCAACCTGAAGTCGGAAGACGCGGCACTCCTCAACGAGCACGTCTGGGCCACCGCTGGAACCCGCCAGGGTGAAGCGTGGATGGCCGGCGGCAGCTACCTTGTCTCCCGACGGATCCGAATGCACATCGAGATCTGGGACCGGACGTCACTGCGGGAACAGGAAGGGCTGATCGGTCGCACCAAAGGGTCGGGAGCGCCCTTGTCCGGAGGAGAGGAATTCACGGCGCCGGACTTTTCAATCAAGGGGCGCGACGGCGAGCCGTTGATCGCCCTGGATTCCCACGTCCGCCTCGCCCACGCGGACCAGAACAACGGCGTGAAGATGCTCCGCCGAGGGTACAACTACACGGATGGTTCGGACGGACTCGGCCACCTCGACGCCGGGCTGTTCTTCATAGCTTTCGTCAAGGACCCGCGGACGCACTATGTGCCGATGCAGATGGCCATGGCAAAGAGCGACAAGCTGGCTTTGGAGTACCTCAAGCACACGGGCTCCGGCCTGTTCGCAGTGCCTCCGGGCATCAAGCCGGGCGGCTTCATCGGCGAGGGCTTGTTCGCATGAGCACTGCCGTCGTCGAACCCGGCGGCGGCACCAGCAAGACAGAAGACACGGCCAGCATTGCAGAGGGGGACGGCATGATGCCGTCCCCCAAATCTTCCCCGCATCCGGGCCGCAGGAAGACCGTCGTCCTAGGAGGCGCCTGCACTGCTGCTTGGGCGGGATCGGTGTCGGCTGGCGCCCTGGTGGACTGCGGTCCAGACCTTCACCGTGTCGGCCTGGCATGCCAAATCATTGCGCTGGTGCTGTCCTTCGGCGCCATCCTGGTTGTCGATTGGGTGGGCTTCCTGTGGCTCGTCGGCAAGCGGGACATCCACGACACCCGACGCCTCAAGGCCGCCGCCCAGCCGCTGATCTGGGGTGGATTGGTCGTGTTGCTTGTCTCCGGCGCCATGATCAGGCCGGACATCACCGGCCACGTCACCCAGGTCAAGCTGCTGTGTGTTTTGGTGCTCATGCTGAATGGGATCGCCATGGCTCCCATAATGCGCCGGCTCCATGCGCTCCCGGTTGGAACGCATTTCAAAGTCCGTGGCGGGCCGACTGCGTGCGCGGCTGCTCGTGGCCTTGTGCATTTCCCAAGGCTGCTGGTGGACGGCGGCGCTGGTGGGGCTGGTAAACAGCACCCTGCGGCGCTGGGCGGGCGATTAGCTCCCGTCGAAGCGCTCTGGCTTGTTCGCGGTGCCTCCGGGCACTAAGGCGGGCGGCTTCATTGGTGAGGGCTTGTTCGCATGAAGCCGCCCGTCGTCGGACGCGGCCGGCAGGCTGACCTACGGGACCGCTGGCTAGGAAAGCGGCCGTCCGGCCATCCGCTCGAGCCGCTCGATGCGCTCGCGCATGGGCGGGTGGGTGGCGAACAGCTTGGTCATGGCACCGCCGCGGAACGGGTTGGCGATCATGAGGTGCGAAGTGTTCACGAGGCGCTGATCCTGTGGCAGTGGCACCTGCTTCACGCCGGCCTCGATCCTGCGGAGGGCTGAGGCGAGCGCCAGCGGATCGCCGGTGAGCTCCGCGCCGTCGTGGTCGGCGTCGTACTCCCTGGTCCGGGAAATGGCGAGCTGGATCAGCGAGGCGGCAAACGGCGCCAGGAGCGCCATGGCGATCATCGCAATCGGATTGGCGTTCCGCCGGTCCCCGCCACCGAAGAACAGCAGCATCTGGCCCACCGAAGTAATGACGCCGGCGACGGCGGCCGCAATGGACGAGGTGAGGATGTCGCGGTTGTAGACGTGCATGAGCTCATGCCCGAGCACGCCGCGGAGCTCGCGGGCGTCGAGCAAGTTCAGGATGCCCGCGGTGCAGCACACGGCGGCATTCTTCGGGTTGCGTCCCGTGGCGAAGGCATTGGGTGTCATGGTCGGCGAAACGTAGATCCGCGGCATGGGTTGGTTCGCCCGCACGGAGAGTTCCCGGACGATCTGGTACAGCTGCGGAGCCTCCGCTTCCGAAACCGGGTAGGCGGCCATGGAACGGATGGCGATCTTGTCGCTGTTCCAATATCCATAAGCCGTTGTCGCGACGCCGATCACTGCCATGATCCAGATGGGCGACGCACTGCGGGTGCCCACACCGATCACGGCACCAAGACCCAGCAGCACCGCCCAGAGCACACCGAAGAGCGCTGCGGTCTTCAGGCCATTGTGATGATTATGCACTTCACTACTTTCTTGCAGTCCGGCTTTTGTCTTGCATTGCATGCTGGTTCTGTTCCGATTAACGCCGACGGCGGCCCGGACGTTCCTGCTCTGCCCACCCAACTGACTCGCATTTAATGTCGTTCTGAGCCGCCATAACGACAACAACTGTCAGTTAGTTGGGCGTGGGGCTGGGTCTGGGCTAGGGCACCGGGTGGAGCGAATCGTACTGGAGGAATCCACGTTGCCCGCGCGCCACGAGCCACGCCAGTACCGCGCACAGCACGCCGCCAAGGAGCAGCACCCAGCCTTCGCTGAGAACCTTGGTGACGCCACCGGCGAGCATGTCCCCCACTCGTGGACCGCCCGCAACCACCACGATGAACACGCCTTGCAACCGTCCCCGCATGTGGTCCGGGGTGGCCGATTGCAGGATGGTGGTCCGGAAGACCGCGCTGATTGAGTCCGAGATCCCGGCAAAGGCACAACACATGGCCGCCGGGATGATCCAAGGCGTCACGCCGTCGCGCCCACTGTCCCCGGCCAGGACCACCACGAGGCCGAAAGCTGCGATCGAGAAACCCCATCCGGCCACGGACCATACCACCGCGCTGCCTTGGCGCCGCACCCTCCCCAGAGGCCCGGAGAATAGTCCCGCCAGGAAGGCACCGACAGCTACAGAAGCGAGCAACACACCCACGGTGGTGTCGCCACCTCCGATCATCGTGGCTCCGATCGCGGGCATGAGGGCGCGCGGCTGGGCGCAGATCATCGCGATGAGGTCGATGATGAACGTCATGCGGAGGTTGGGCCGGGTGCCCAGGAAACGGAAGCCCTCGACGACGGAGCGCAGGCCGGGTGCCGACGCGTTCTCGGCCGCGGGAAGGGCCGGTAGCTTGAAAAGGCTCCACAGTGCGAAGGCGAAGCTCAGGGCATCGATCGTGTAGGTCCAGCCGAAACCGCTCGAAGCAACCAGCACACCTGCCAGCAAGGGGCCGGCCGTCATCGAAATGCCCATGTTCAGCATGCTCAACGCGTTGGCCGCGGGCAGCAGTTCCTTCCGGACCAGCAAGGGAATAATGGCGCTGCGTGCCGGCCCGTTGATGCCCTGCGCGCCGCTCTGGATCGCGACGAGGACGAACAGGATCCAGACATTGTTCAGCTGGAACCACGCTTGGAGTGCCAAGGCCACGCTGCAGCCCCACAAAAGGAGGGACGCAACAATAGCGACTTTCCGCCGGTCATAGGCATCCGAAAGGGCGCCGCCAAACAAGCCCGCGATCACCAGCGGAACTAAGGCAAAGATACTGAGCAGGCCCACATAGAGGCTCTGTTGGGTGATGCTGTAGACCTCGAGGCTCACGGCAACCAGGGTCAGCTGGGATCCGACCATTGACACCGAAGACCCGAGCCACAGGCGGCGGAATGCGGGGCTTTCGCGAAGCGGGGTCATATCAGCCAGGAGTTTTGCCACCGTCCAACCCTACCCACCCACGCGCCCGCCCTCCCGTAGCGCCGCGTCAGCGCTCGTCCGCTGCTGCGGCCGCCGCCGTCGCGCCCGAGTCCCAGGCCGCCGGGCCGCCGGCGTCCGCTGCTGCGGTGGCCGCCGTCGTGCCCGCGAGTCCCAGGCCGCCGTCGGCGGGTTCATCCGAAGTTAGCCTCACCTTATTGTGAAGTACTCATAATAAGTGCTTCAATGGGCGTATGGCAGATCACACGGCAGACCAGGAAGCGTGGGCTTCCGCCCTGCATTCCCACGGACGCCGCGTGACCAAGCAGCGTCTTGCGGTCCTCGCGGCCGTTCAGCACAATCCGCATTCCCCGGCCGAAGGCATCCTGGCTGCCGCACGCAAGGATCTTCCCGAACTGACAGCGCAGTCTGTTTATGTGGTGCTGAGCGACCTCACGGACCTACAGATGCTGCGGCGGTTCGAACCGCCCCACTCTCCCGCGCTGTACGAGACGCGGGTCGGCGACAACCACCACCACGCCGTGTGCATCAGTTGCGGCCGGGTGGAGGATGTCGACTGCGCCGTAGGCCATGCCCCTTGCCTCACCCCGCACTGGGATGAGCATTCCAAACCCATGACCATCCAGATCGCAGACGTCCTGTACCAAGGCATCTGCCAGGACTGCCAGGCCAAACAACAGCTTCCTACTCAAACGCAAGTAACCCACGAAATAGGAGAACGATGACCGCGAACATCTCGACCACCCAGTCGGGCGCCCCCGTCACCTCGGACGCGCATTCCAAGTCCGTTGGCGCCGACGGTGCCATCATCCTGACCGACCACTACTTGGTGGAAAAGCTCGCACAGTTCAACCGCGAGCGCGTCCCGGAGCGCGTTGTCCACGCCAAGGGCGGCGGCGCTTTCGGTACCTTCAAGACGTCCTCGGACGTTTCCAAGTACACCAAGGCAGCTTTCCTCCAGCCCGGCGTCCAGACGGACATGCTCATCCGTTTCTCCTCCGTTGCGGGCGAGAACGGCTCCCCGGACACCTGGCGCGACCCCCGCGGCTTCGCCGTCAAGTTCTACACTTCCGAGGGCAACTACGACCTCGTGGGCAACAACACTCCGGTGTTCTTCATCCGCGACGGCATCAAGTTCCCGGACTTCATCCACTCCCAGAAGCGCCTCCCGGGCACCCACCTGCGTGACGCCGACATGCAGTGGGATTTCTGGACCCTCTCCCCCGAGTCCGCACACCAGGTCACTTGGCTCATGGGCGACCGTGGCCTGCCGGCTTCCTGGCGCGAAATGCAGGGCTACGGCTCGCACACCTACCAGTGGATCAACGCCGAGGGCGAGCGCTTCTGGGTCAAGTACCACTTCAAGTCCAACCAGGGCGTCAAGTCGATCACCGGCGACGAAGCCGCCGAGTTGGCCGGCTCGGACGCGGACTTCTACATCCGCGATCTCCAGGAGAACATTGCCGCCGGCAACTTCCCGTCTTGGGAACTGCACGTCCAGGTCATGCCTTACGAGGACGCCAAGACCTACCGCTTCAACCCGTTCGACCTCACCAAGGTGTGGCCGCACGCGGACTACCCGCTGATCCACGTGGGCACCATGGAGCTCAACAAGAACCCGGAGAACTACTTCGCGCAGATCGAGCAGGCCACCTTTGCGCCGTCGAACTTCGTTCCGGGTATCGCCGCCTCCCCGGACAAGATGCTGCAGGCCCGCATCTTCTCCTACGCTGACGCGCACCGCTACCGCGTGGGCACCAACCACGCCCAGATCCCGGTGAACCAGCCGAAGAACCAGGTCAACAACTACAGCCAGGACGGCGCGGGACGCTTCCTGTTCAACGCTCCTTCGGTTCCGGTCTATGCACCGAACTCCGTGGGTGGCCCGGCTGCTGTTGAGCCGCAGAACCCGGCCGGCGGCTGGGAGAACGACGGCGAGCTGACGCTTTCCGCACACTCCCTGCACGCCGAGGACGGCGACTTCGTCCAGGCCGGCGCGCTGTACCGCGAGGTTTACGACGACGGCGCCAAGGCCCGTCTGCTGGACACCATCACCGGCGCCGTGGGTGGCGTCAAGAGCGCCGACATCAAGGAACGCGCCATCCAGTACTGGACCAACGTCGACGCTGAACTCGGTGCCAAGTTGCGCGCCAATCTCGGCGCGGGCGAAGGCGAGTCGGCTGCGGAAGCAGCCAACAAGCTGTAACAACGTCCACCAACGAAGCAACCCCGCTGCGGATTCTCCGCGGCGGGGTTGCTGTTTAATGCGCATGAATGCCTGGACTTGTTTGCGATTCCTGAGCTTGTATCTCGTGGAATGCGAAACAAGGTACCGACCCAGCGGCGAGGTTCCGCGGCGGGTTTTCCACATGGCCGACAATGGCTCTGGCTAGCCCGGCATTGTCATCCATAGGATCCTTACATGAGCACATTTACCGGGATCCCCGCAGAGGCCATCGCCTTCTATGCCGAACTTGAAGAGAACAACAACCGCGAATGGTGGTTGGCGCATAAAGACATCTACGACTCCGCCGTGAAGGAGCCATTGACGCTGTTGCTGGAAGAGCTTGAGCCGCGATTCGGGCCGGGCAAGGTTTTCCGTCCCAACCGCGACATCCGGTTCTCCCAAGACAAGTCCCCCTACAAGACGGCACAGGGAGCCTTTGCAGCGGATAACGAGGGTGTGGGCTTCTACCTCCAGCTCAGTGCAGACGGCTTGTTAGTCGGCGGTGGATGCCACTCGCGCACCCCCGAGCAGATTGCCCGGTTCCGCGCCGCCACCGATTCGCCGGCCAGCGGGGAGGAACTCCAGAAAATCGTCGATGCCATCGCCGCCGCGGGCTTCGCAGTGGAAGGCGAGAAGCTCAAGACCGTGCCGCGCGGTTTCGACAAAGACCATCCACGCGCCGAGCTCTTGAAGCACAAGTCGTTGTCTGCCGGAGTGACCTTGGGCGAACCGGAATGGATGTCCCAGCCCTCAGCCAAGGAAGAGATCGCCAAGCGTTGGGAGGTACTGCGCCCGCTCGTGGAGTGGGTCAACGAGCACGCGTCGCCGTAATCGTGGGGGTGAGTCTAGCCGGGGGCGTGAGCCCGGTCGCTGGCTAGACCCTAGTGAGGTTGTCTTCGTCGTCGCTCTTGTCGGAAACAGCCGCGTTCCCGGACACCGCGGCCTTTGCCGAAGCGAACTTCTCGTTCAAGCGGGAGTGGCGCTGCCCGTAGGCAAAGTAGATGGCGAGTCCGATTGCCAGCCAGATGGCGAAGAAGACCCAGGTCTCCACGGCGAGGTTTGTCATCAGGTAGACGCACAGGACGGCCGAGACCACCGGAAGGACCTTGCCGAACGGAACCCGGAAAGCCGGCTTGAGATCCGGGCGCTTCTTACGCAGCACCAGGATGCCCAGGCTCACCATGACGAAGGCCGAGAGGGTACCGATGTTGATCATTTCTTCGAGAAGATCCACGTTGGTCAGTCCGGCAACGATTGCCACGGCAGCGCCACAGATGATCTGGAGGCGGACCGGCGTCGAACGCTTGGCACTGGTCTTGGACAGCGCGCGCGGAAGCAGTCCGTCGCGACTCATGGCAAGGACCACCCGGGCCAGGCCCATGAGCAGCACCATGATGACGGTGGTCAAACCGATGAGCGAGCCAAAGGCAATGACCTTGGCCGCGTCGGTGTTTCCAACCGCTTCGAAAGCCGTGGTCAGGGTGGGGTTCTTGGCTTCGGCCAGTTGGGTGTAGGACACCATGCCGGTCAGGGCGAGGGAGACCAGGATGTACAGCAGCGTCACGAGCGCCAGGCCGCCGAAGATGCCCCGGGGCAAGGTCTTCTGCGGGTTCTTGACCTCTTCCGCGGAGGTGGCAACCACGTCGAAGCCGATGAAGGCAAAGAACACCAAGGCTGCGCCGGCAAAGATGCCCAGCGTTCCGTACTGGGCCGGAACCGCACCTGTGAGGAAGCCGAAGAAGGACTGCTTCATGACATCCGCGCCGTCGTTGCCCCCGGTAGGCTGCGATGCCGGGACGAAGGGCGTGTAGTTGGAGAATTTCACGTAGGTGAAGCCGACAACGATCACGAACAGCACCACGGCGATCTTGATCAGCGTGAAAACGTTGCCCACGCGGGCAGAGAGCTTGGTGCCGAGCACCAGGAGCACCGTGAAGATGGCAACAATCAGGAAAGCGCCCCAATAGAGATCCACACCGGCAATGTTCACGGCCGGCGGCATATCCACACCCATGAGCGCAAACACTTTGCTCAGGTAGATTCCCCAGTACTTGGCGATCACCGCAGCAGCGGTAAAGAGTTCAAGGATGAGGTTCCAACCAATGATCCAAGCGAGGACTTCGCCCATGGTGGCGTAGGTGAAGACGTAGGCGGACCCAGCGACCGGGATCGCGGTAGCGAATTCGGCGTAGCACATGATTGCCAAGGCACACGTGACGGCTGCGACGGCGAAGGAGATGGTCACGGCGGGCCCGGCGAAGTTCGCAGCGGCCTTGGCGCCGACAGAGAAGATCCCGGCACCGACGGCAACGGCGACGCCCATGATCATCAGATCCCAGGTGCTGAGGGAACGCTTGAGCTTGCGTCCGGGCTCATCGGCGTCCGCAATGGACTGCTCGATCGATTTGGTCCGGAAGAGGTTCATAGAAGAGTCCACAATCTTGATGAGGTGGTAGAAACAGACTCATCAAGAGTAGTGTCCAGCCAATGGACCCCCACATTTGTCCCGAATCGTGAGACACATGCATGGCCCATCTTCAGAGCGCGGGGACGTTCCAATCCATCAAGGTCGAGCGGATAAGGAAGCGTTTCCCCTCAGGCGATTCGACCGAGAATCCACTCCCGCGGCCGTCCACCACATCCACCGTCAGATGGGTGTGGGACCAGTAATTGAACTGCTCCCGGGACATCCAGAACTCCAAAGGCTGCGGCCGTTCGGGCTCGCCGATGTCGAATAGCCCGAGCAGAACGTCCGAATCACCGGTAATGAATTCGCCGGCCGGGTAGCACATCGGGGAGGAACCGTCGCAGCAACCGCCTGACTGGTGGAACATGAGCGGACCATGCTGCTCCCACAACTTCCGGAGGAGTTCGATGGAAACGGCGGTGAGCGCCACCCGGGAAAAGTCTTCCGCGGGCAGCGTCACTGCGGCGTCAAGCCTGTTGTGGGGCATTAGAACCTCAGCACCACGCGTCCGTCGATCTTGGCATGCTTCATTTCGTCAAAGACCGCGTTGACCTCGGAGAGCTCCCGCGTGGACACGGTCGGGTGGATCTTGCCCTGCGCGTAGAAGTCCAGCGCTTCCTCCAGGTCCTGGCGAGTTCCCACGATCGAACCACGGACGGTCAGGCCCTTGAGCACAATCTCGAAGATCGGCGCGGGGAAATCTCCCGGCGGGAGTCCGTTGAAGACGATGGTCCCACCACGGCGGGCCATGCCGATCGCCTGCCCGAAAGCCGAGGGGTGCACCGCCGTGACCAAGACGCCGTGGCAGCCTCCGGTTTCCCGCTGGATGACTTCCGCCGGATCTTCGTGCAGCGCGTTGACCGTGAGCTCGGCGCCGTGTTTCTTGGCGAGGGCGAGCTTGTCGTCGGCGATGTCCACCGCGGCAACCCGCAGGCCCATGGCCACGGCGTATTGGACCGCGATGTGACCCAGGCCGCCGATGCCGGAAATGGTGACCCATTGGCCCGGCCTGGCCTCGGTCATCTTCAATCCCTTGTAGACGGTGACTCCGGCGCACAGCACCGGGGCGACCTCCACGGGGTCCGAACCTGCCGGAATCCTCGCGGCGAACCGGCTGTCCACCAGCATGTACTCCCCGAACGAACCGTCCACGCTGTAGCCGGCGTTCTTCTGGGCTTCGCACAGCGTCTCCCAACCGGTCCGGCAGAACTGGCAATCGCCACAAGCGGACCAGAGCCAGGCGTTGCCCACCAGGTCCCCGACGGCCAGGTCGGTGACGCCCTCGCCGAGGGCAACCACTTCACCCACGCCTTCATGGCCGGGCACGAACGGCGGGGAAGGCTTGACCGGCCAGTCCCCCTCGGCGGCGTGCAGGTCTGTATGGCAGACGCCGCTGGTGATGACCTTGACCAGCGCTTCTCCTCGGCCAGGCGTGGGAAGGGGAAGGGACTGGATTTGAAGGTCTTTTCCGAATTCTGTTACTACGGCTGCTTGCATTGTCGTCGTCATTGGCGAAATCCTTGCGTCGTTAAAGCGTTGTTTGAGGCGGGGTGCTGCTTTCCTGAGGGGTGGCCAGGGTGGGTCGGCGGGGAGGGGTCTGTGCTGATCCCTCCCCGCCGGGTCAAGTGCGGCTTAGAAGAAGCCGAGTTTGTTTTCGTTGTAGCTGACCAGGAGGTTTTTGGTCTGCTGGTAGTGGTCGAGCATCATGGCGTGGTTTTCGCGTCCGATGCCGGAGGACTTGTAGCCGCCGAACGCGGCGCCGGCGGGGTAGGCGTGGTAGTTGTTGACCCAGACGCGGCCGGCCTGGATCTCCCGGCCTGCCCGGTAGGCGACGTTGCCGTTGCGGGACCAGACCCCGGCGCCGAGTCCGTAGAGGGTGTCGTTGGCGATACCGATGGCGTCGTCGTAGTCGCTGAACTTCGTCACGGACACCACGGGGCCGAAGATCTCTTCCTGGAAGATCCGCATCCGGTTGTGGCCTTCGAAGATGGTCGGCTGCACGTAGTAGCCCCCGGCGAGGTCGCCGTCGAGCTGGGCGCGGGCGCCGCCGGTGAGGACCTTGGCGCCTTCCTGCTTTCCGATGTCGATGTAGGAGAGGATCTTCTCGAGCTGGTCGTTGGAAGCCTGGGCGCCGATCTGGGTGTCGGTGTCCAGCGGGTTGCCCTGGATGATCTTGTTGGTGCGGGCCACGGCGTCGGCGATGAAGGAGTCGTAGATGCCTTCCTGGACCAGGGCGCGGGAGGGGCAGGTGCAGACTTCGCCCTGGTTGAAGGCGAAGAGCGTGAAGCCTTCCTGGGCCTTGTCGTAGAACGCATCGTTCTGCGCGGCGACGTCGTCGAAGAAAATGTTCGGGCTCTTGCCGCCCAGCTCCAGGGTCACGGGGATCAGGTTCTGGGACGCGTACTGGCTGATCAGCCGTCCCGTGGTGGTCTCGCCGGTGAAGGCGATCTTGCGGATCCGCGGGCTGGACGCCAGCGGCTTGCCAGCCTCGACACCGAAACCGTTGACGACGTTCACGACGCCGGCGGGCAGCAGATCGGAGATCAGTTCCATCAGGACCAGGATCGAGGACGGGGTCTGCTCGGCGGGCTTGAGCACGACGGCGTTGCCCGCGGCCAGTGCCGGCGCGAGCTTCCACACGGCCATGAGGATCGGAAAGTTCCACGGGATGATCTGGCCCACCACGCCCAGCGGCTCGTGGAAGTGGTAGGCGGTGGTGTCGTCGTCCAGCTGGGACAGGTGGCCTTCCTGGGCGCGGATCGCGGAGGCGAAGTAGCGGAAGTGGTCCGCCGCGAGGGGGATGTCCGCGTTCAGGGTTTCGCGGACCGGTTTGCCGTTGTCCCAGGTCTCGGCGACGGCCAGCAACTCGACGTTCTCATCGATCCGGTCGGCGATCTTGTTCAGGATCGCGGCGCGTTCGGTGGCCGAGGTCTTGCCCCAGGACGGGGCCACCTTGTGCGCAGCGTCCAAGGCCAGCTCGATGTCCTCGGCCGTGCCCCGGGCAACCTCGCAGAAGGCCTTCCCGGTCACCGGGGTGATGTTCTCGAAGTACTGCCCCTTGACCGGGGCAACCCACTCCCCGCCGATCCAGTTCTCGTAACGGTCCTTGAAAGTGACCTTCGAACCCTCGGCACCCGGCTGTGCATAAACAGTCATCTGTAGCTCCTTTGCTGCGCATGATGGTGGCTTTGCTGTGCCATCAGCGTAGGAGCGGGAAGGTTGCAAGCAGGTTGCAACCATGTGGTTCAGATCACTTCGGGGCAGGACTCCCCCGGCCGCGCCCAGGAAGCTATAGACCCGCGGGGAAAGCGTACGAGCTCGGAACCGGCGAGGGCGCGGCACCGTAGGAGAGCACGACTTCGTCGTGGGCCTTGAGAACCACGTCTGACACTGGCGCATTCTGCTTTGCGCCGTTCACGTAGGCGGTCCAGCCGCCGGTTCCGCCATGCGGTGCTCCCGTGGCGTCCTTGCCGTCGAGAACTCCCCATTCGCTGAGGACCTGGCCGAGCGTGTACTTCTGGCCGGCCGTGGGCGCTTCGATGTGGATGACGCCGGACGTGTCGTGGGTGTGGAGTGCCGAGATTCCGTTGGGCTGCCCGTCGGCCCCGAAACTGAAGCCAATTTCGGCCGGGACGGTGACGGCTTTGCCGTCTACCAGGACATCCAGATGGGCGTGATAGTGCTCGGCTGTGCCTTCGGCGGTCAGGATATCCAGGCCCGCGGCCTTGATTCTCTGGGCGCCCGCCGTGGGATCGAGTTCCCACGCGGCGGCGGCAGCCGTGGTGGCCGAAGTCGAAGGCGTCGCCGATACGGGTGCTGTCTGTGCGGGTGCCCCGCAGGCTGTGACTCCGGCAAGGAGTCCGGACACGGTTAGGGCAACGGCGAGGCGTTTGTTCAACACGGAGGAAGCTTCTTTCGTTTGGCTCGCTTCTACGATACGGGCCGAAACTCCGTATTTCCCGAGTGCCACACGAGGGGCCCTCCTCAGGCCGACAGTTCGCTTTCCAAGCGTTCAAGCTCGGCGACGACGGCGGCCCGCTTGGGCGAACGCGGCGGCAGGAGCCTGAGCGCGGCAAGCCGGACGTCGACGTCGTTCTTCGCCTCAGGCAGCCCGGCATACTTGAGCAGCGCCTCGGCACTGCCGTCGTTGAGGACCGCCTCGCGCAAGAGCGCCGAGACCTTTTCGCGGAGCTCCACAATGCCGGGTGCTTCCGAATGCGGAAGGACGGCGCCTTTGTAGATCTCCAGCGCGATGCGGTGGGCTCCCCGCTGCAGGCAGGAGAGAACCTGGGCCGCATCCTGGCCGAGGTCGATCGGGAGCCGGTACGGGCGGGATTCCGGGACCGCAGCTGGGTCGAGCTCGTGGAGTACCTTCCGCAGGCGCACCATTTCGGCCCGCAATGTCACGCTTGAGCCGTCCCCCGGATACAGGGCCAGGGCGAGTTCCTCGGCGCTGAGCCCCTCGGGACGGGTCCCCAGCAAGGCCAGGATCTCGCTGTGCCTCGCGGACAGCGGAATGCTGCGCCCTCCCATGCTCAACAAGGCCTGGTCCCGGCCGAGCAACTGGAGGCTGTTCCGATACAGTCCGGTCCCCTGGCGTGAGCCGACCGCGGAGGGCGAGTTCCGACGTCGGGCAGGCGCAGAGTGCTTAGTTGCCGCGAGCTGGAGCCTCTCCACGCGCAATTGCGCCTGCGCAGCCGCCACAGTTGCTTCAACGAGGGAAAGCGTGTGGGGTGCGACGGCGGCTTCCGTGCCTGTGATGTCGACGACGCCGAGCAGGGCCCCGGAGTCAGGGTCATGGAAAGGCACGGCGGTGCAACTCCACGGGTGGACGGAGCGTTTGTAGTGCTCGGCGCCGGAAATCTGGATGCCGCGGCCCAAGGCGAGCGCCGTGCCGGGCGCGCTCGTGCCGACCGCGCCTTCGGACCAGTCCGCGCCTGCCACGAACATCATGCCTTCGGCGCGGCGTCGCATCGCGGGATTTCCGTCCACCCACAGCAAGCGGCCCAGCTCATCCCCCACGGCGACCAGCAGCCCGCTCTCATAGCTGGGCTGGATGAGGAGCTTCTGGATGACGGGCATGATGGTGGCCAGCGGGTGTTGGCGCCGGTACTCCTCGAGCTCGTCGAGGTCTATGACCAGCGGCGCCTCGGGTTGGTCCGGGTTCGCCTTGAGCTGCACGGATCGTTGCCAGGATTCCTTGATCAGGCTGCGTAGACCCGGAAGCTCCGTGGCATCGGGAAGCCCGAAACGCCACGATTCCAGTTGCTCGTGCCCGGCCCGGGCATGATGCTGCAGCAGCTCGGCGGGGTCATTGACCGAAGCTGCCGGATGGATCGGATTCTTCATCGAACTCCCAAAACCGGACGCAGCACAGTACGGGCCAGTCTAGTTGCGACGCGAGGCTTTGTGTACCCGCTCACTCCGGATGGAATTCGTACGACTCGACCTCGCCCAACGCTTCGATCCGGGGTTCGGGCAGTCCAACTTCCGCGACGAGTTCCGCGAAACTGTGGCCGCTGCTGAAGCGATCGAATGTTGCCCTATCCGGGCAAGTGTCGTAGACCGAGATGCCGCCCTCGGTGGAAAGACATACATGGATCTTCAACGCGCCCGGCGGCAGGAGGCCCACCATGCGCTTGTGGCCTTCCAGCAGTTGAGCGGGATCCCCGTCGAAATGGTAGACGCCCATGAACATTGCTTCTCTCCTGTCTTGCTTCAGCTTCAGTGCGGGGCCGCCAACGCCCGCGCGAGGGCGTCGGGTTTGCGGTCCGCCCAGGGTGCGGCCTTCTCGAGCTGGCCAGCCAAGCGAAAGAGCGTGGCCTCGTCCCCGAAACGGCCAAGGAAGGACATGCCCACGGGCAGGCCGGCCGAGTCGGCTCCGAGTGGCACCGACATGGCGGGGTTGCCCGAGATGTTGGCATACTCGCCGTCGAACATGAGGAAACGGCCGGCTTCGCGCTCGCCCCGCAGCGGTTCTTCCTCGGTTCCATTCAGCGTTCCGAGGGGCAACGGTGGCCAGCCGACCGTGGGTGTCATCCAGACGTCGAATTCCTCGAAGAATCCAGCCAGGCGGCGGCTGAAACGCTGCAATTCCTCCATGCCGAGGAGGTACTGGCCACCCGTCACAGCCCGCGAGCGCTCGAAGTCGGCCGCGGTGAACGGCTCGATCTCGCCGGCTTCCGGCGGCCTGCCCGTCCGCTGCGTCCAGTACGCCTCTATCCACGCGATTGCGCCACCGTAGACAGCCCTGACCGCCCGGTGCCCGGCCCTGCCTAGGCCCTCGGGGTGCGCTTCGGTGACACTGTGGCCCAGCCCGGCGAGCAATTCCACGGTTTCCTCGAACACCCGAACGTAGTCCGGATGCACTTGTTGCCCCGAGTTGGGCGTCGCGGTTGCGGCGATGCGGAGCTTTCCGGGGACAGTGCCGGCCTCAAGCAGGAAGGGCCGGGCCTGGGGCGGCGCCCAATAGGGATCGCCGAGCGACTGACCGGCCGTCGCGTCGAGGAGTGCCGCCGAATCGCGCACGCTCCGGGTCAGCGCGTGTTCCACGGCGAAGCCCCCGGCCACGTCGCCATACTCTGGACCCATGGGAACCCGTCCGCGGGTCGGCTTGAACCCGAAAACCCCGCACCAAGCAGCCGGGTAGCGCAGGGATCCGCCAAGATCGTTTCCGTGCGCCATGGGGACCATTCCGGAGGCGACGGCGGCGGCGGACCCGCCGCTGGAGCCGCTCGTGGAAAGCGCCAGGTCCCAAGGGTTTCGGGTGGCACCATGCAAGGCCGGCTCGCAATGCGGGCTGAGCCCGAATTCCGGAGTGTTGGTCTTCCCGAGGATCGCAAGTCCGGCTTTGCGGTACCGGCGCGCAAGCTCCTGGTCCTGGTGTGAGACGTTGTCCTTCAACCAGCGGGAGCCTTCCTTGAAGGGCGCTCCGGCGATCTCAAGGGACAGGTCCTTCACGAGGAAGGGAACCCCGGGAAACGGTGCGTCAGGAGCCGGGCCTTCTGTCCCGGGTTCCAAGTGCGCGACGATGCAATGCAGGACCGGATCGATCTGCCGGATACGGTCCCGGCCGGCGTCGAGCAGTTCGTTCGGCGAGATCGCGCCGCTCCGCACCAGTTCTGCCTGCCCGACGGCGTCAGTCCAGCGGAGCTCCTCGTCCATGGCTCATTTTAGGACCGGGCGTCACGTGCCGCTAGCCGCGGGAGACCTCAATCATGTCCTCGCGCGGAACCACCTTGATGCGTTCGCGTACGACGCCGGCCTCCGGGTTTTCGGCGGTCCATTCGGCGCCGAGGGCTAGTTCGTGCGCATCGAGCTTGTTCCAGCCTTCCCAGGTGGTGTACTCGATGCCCCGCTCTTCCAGGAGGTTGATGATGGCCTGCGGGTCCGGGTTTTCGGCCGGGGGCAGGGTAAGGCGGTCCTCCAGGAGGCAGCCGATGGTCTCCAGCGCGTCACCCTTGGTGTGCCCGATCAGGCCGACGGGTCCGCGCTTGATCCAGCCCGTGGCGTAGATGCCGGGTACCGGCTTGCCGTCGGCGTCCAGCACCCGTCCGCCGTCGTTCGGGATGACACCGCGGCGGGCGTCGTACTCAAGCTCGTCCAGCGGCGAACCGTGGTAGCCGATGGCGCGGTAGACGGCCTGGATCGGATAGTCCACGAACTCGCCGGTGCCCTTGACGTTGCCCGTGCCGTCCAGTTTCATGCGCTCGAACTTGATGCTGGAGACTTTCCCGGAACCGTCTTCCGAAATGATCTCCACCGGGCTGTGCAGGAAGTGCAGGTGCAAGCGGCGGGACGAGGGCTGCTCAGCTTCCGCATGTTCCTCGACGAGCCAGTTGGTCAGCGTGTTGACCATGGTCTTGATCTGGTTGTTGCTGCGGATGGCTTCGTCTGAGGCTTCGTCAAACTCGAAATCTTCCGGGTACAGCACAATGTCCACGTCGTTGGAGTGCGAGAGCTCGCGCAGTTCCAGCGGAGTGAATTTGATCTGGGCCGGGCCGCGGCGGCCGAAGACGTGCACATCCGTGACCGGGGAGGCCTTGAGGGCGGCATAGACGTTGTCCGGGATTTCGGTCACCAGGAGGTCGTCGGCGTGCTTGGAGAGCATGCGGGCCACGTCCAGCGCGACGTTGCCGTTGCCGATGACTGCTACTTCCTTGGCATCCAGCGGCCATTCGCGGGGCACGTCGGGGTGGCCGTCGTACCAGGAGACGAAGTCGGCGCCGCCGAAGGAGCCTTCGAGTTCGATTCCCGGGATGTTCAGGTCCGCGTCCTTGATGGCCCCCGTGGAGAAGATCACCGCGTCGTAGAAGGAGCGGAAGTCGTGCAGGGTGAGGTCGCGGCCATACGTCACGTTGCCGAGGAAGCGGATGTCTCCGCGGTCCAGGACCTTGTGAAGCGCGTTGACGATGCCCTTGATGCGGGGGTGGTCCGGGGCCACGCCATAGCGGATCAGGCCGTACGGCGCGGGGTATGCCTCGAAAAGGTCGATGCTGACCTCGACGTCGCCATCCTTGACCTCGTTCGATTTGGTCAGGATATCCGCGGCGTACACGCCGGCCGGTCCTGCGCCGACAATGGCGACGCGCAGTGGACGTTTTGAGGTGGTTTCGGCCGAGTTGGACACCGTGAACCCTTCTGAGACGGGAATCCGCCCCGCGTGGTGGGGCGCGCAGTTTCCAATTCTAGTTCTCAGTTGTGGCCGGAGTGTCAGTACGTGGCGGGAGGTGACACAACTGGGCGAGGAAACTCACAATAACTTTCCGGCCGTACGGTCAGGAATACCCTCGCAATATGTGATGTTCTTGACTTTGTGTCTACGCCCGAGCAAACCGCGCCCGCCCCGTCCGCCACCGCCGCTTCAACTGCAGCTTCCGCCGCTGCTGCCAAAGCAAAGAAGGAGACGACGGCGGGCGTCGTCTTCGGTATCGGGGCGTACGGCTTGTGGGGGCTGCTTCCGCTCTACTTCCTGGTGCTGCACCCCGCAGGAGCGGTGGAAATCGTTGCCAACCGGGTGGTGTGGTCCCTCATTTTCTGTGCCCTGCTCATTACCATCACCCGGGCATGGCGGCTCCTTGGCAACGCCTTCAGGGACCGGGCGGTCCTTGGCCCGCTCGCGATAGCTGCCGGGCTGATCGCCGTCAACTGGCTGACCTACACTTTCGGCGTTACCACCGGACACGCGGTCGAAGCCTCGCTCGGCTACTTCATCAACCCGCTCGTGTCGGTGCTCCTTGGGGTGTTCGTCCTGAAGGAAAAGCTCCGCCCGCTCCAGTGGGCCGCCGTCGGGATCGGCTTCATCGCCGTCGGGGTCCTGACGGTCTCCTATGGCAAGCTGCCGTGGATCGCCCTGGTCCTGGCGTTCAGCTTTGGACTCTACGGTTTCGTGAAGAAGCGCGTCGGGCCGAAGGTCAACGCCATCACGAGCCTCACTGTGGAGACCGTGGTCCTCGCTCCGATCGCCGGCGCCACCATGATTGTCCTCGGCCTCACGGGAGCCGGAACTTTGGGAAGCAACGGCCCGGGCCACTTCTGGCTGCTGGCGGCTTCAGGCATCATCACGGCCGTGCCGCTCCTGTTCTTCGGTGCCTCCGCGCGCCGACTGCCCATGACCACCATCGGCCTGCTGCAGTATTTCGCGCCGGTCCTCCAGTTCATCGTGGCCCTTGCCGTCTTCCACGAGGCCATGACGCCGGACCGCTGGGTGGGCTTCGGCATTGTGTGGCTGGCGCTGCTGCTCCTGACCCTCGACATGCTGCGCACGGCACGCAAGAACTCGGTCATCAGGAAAAGCGCACGGCTCAGCGCGGCCTAAACAACGTCCCCTTCGCCCCCTCCCACGAGGGGAGATGCCCCGCGTTAAACGCCAAGGATGGACATAGTCACACTATGTCCATCCTTGGTGCGTAGAGGTGGGCATGTCCACCTGAAGCTTGTGGCTAAGCGTTGGCCTTGATGGCCGCTGCCAGGACCTCGAGGCCGTCCAGGAGCAGTTCGTCGCTGATGACCAGGGGCGGCAGCAGACGGATCACGTTGCCGTAGGTACCGCAGGTCAGGATGATCACGCCTTCCTGGAGGCACGCGGCCGCAACGGCCTTGGTCAGTTCCGCGTTCGGTTCCTTGGAGCCGGCCTGGACCAGTTCGATCGCGAGCATGGCACCGCGTCCACGGACGTCGCCGATGACCCCGCCTGCAGAAGGATCAGCCGCGAGCTCACGCAAGCGGCCAAGTGCGACTTCCTCGATGTGGCGGGCGCGGGCGTTGAGGTCGTGCTGCTCCATGGTGCCGATCGCAGCAAGGGCTGCGGCACATGCAACCGGGTTGCCACCGTAGGTGCCTCCCAGGCCGCCCGGGTGGACGGCGTCGAGCAGGTCAGCGCGGCCGGTGATCGCGGACAGCGGGAGGCCGCCGGCGATGCCCTTGGCCATGGTGATGATGTCCGGGACAACACCCTCGTGGTTGACGGCGAACCATTCACCGGTGCGGCAGAAACCGGACTGGACCTCGTCGGCAATGAAGACGATGCCTTTTTCCTTGGCCCATGCGGACAGTGCCGGCAGGAAGCCTTCGGCCGGGACAATGAAGCCGCCCTCGCCCTGGATCGGCTCGATGATGATCGCGGCAACCTGGTCGCCGCCGATCTGCTTCTCGATCATGGTGATGGCGCGCTTGGCGGCCTCTGCACCGGTGATCTCCGGGTTTTCCTCGCGGAATGGGTAGCTCATCGGCATGCGGTAGACCTCGGGCGCGAACGGGCCGAAGTTGGTCTTGTACGGCATGGCCTTGGCCGTGAGTGCCATGGTCAGGTTGGTGCGGCCGTGGTAGGCGTGGTCGAAAGCGACGACGGCATCGCGGCCGGTCGCCAGGCGAGCCACCTTGACGGCGTTCTCCACTGCTTCGGCGCCGGAGTTGAAGAGCACGGTGCGCTTCTCGTGGTCGCCCGGCGTGAGGCGGTTCAGCTGCTCGGCGACGGCGACGTAGCCCTCGTACGGGGTGACCATGAAGCAGGTGTGGGTGAAGTGCGCTGCGGCGTCCTGGACAGCGGCGACGACGGCGGGATCCGAGGCGCCCACGCTGGTCACGGCGATGCCGGAGCCGAGGTCGATGAAGGAGTTGCCGTCGACGTCGCGGATGATGCCGCCGTCGGCGTCCTCAACGTAAACCGGCACGCCCGAGGACACACCGGCGGCGACGACGGCCGCGCGGCGCTCGTTCAGGGCCTGGGACTTGGGACCGGGGAAGGCGCCGTTGATGCTGCGCTTCTGGTCCAGGCGGTAAGTGATTTCATGTGCTGTTGCGGTCATGATGGTTCTTTCTTTCTTATGCTTGCGTGCCGTGTGCCGGCTAAGGGGCCACGCCGGCAGGGTTCCCTGGCCGAAGCGGAGCGAGGTTAGGGTGSCGGTGGGGATTAGGAGTCCAGCGCACTCATCACGTGCTTGATACGCGTGTAGTCCTCGACGCCGTACATGGACAGGTCCTTGCCGTAACCGGACTGCTTGAAGCCGCCGTGCGGCATTTCAGCGGTCAGCAGGATGTGGGTGTTGATCCAGACCGCGCCGAAGTCCAGGTCGCGGCTCATCCGCATCGCGGTGCCGTGGTCCGTGGTCCAGACGCTGGAGGCCAGGGCGTATTCGACGTCGTTGGCCAGCTCGAGTGCCTCGGCCTCGGTGGTGAACTTCTGGACGGTGATGACAGGGCCGAAGGTTTCCTTCTGCACGACGTCGTCAGTCTGCTTGGCGCCGGTGATGATGGTGGGCTCGAAGAAGAAGCCCTTGTCACCCGCACGGTGGCCGCCGGTTTCGATCTTGCAGTTGGCCGGCAGGTGCTCGACCACCGAGTTCACGGCGTTGAAGTGGTTCACGTTGTTGAGCGGGCCGAAGTAGTTCTCGTCGTCGTTCTGCGAACCGGTGTGCAGCGTCTTGGTGTGCTCCACCATCGCGGCAACCATGTCGTCGTGGATGGAGTCCTCGATCAGTACGCGGGTGATGGCCGTGCAGTCCTGGCCGGCGTTGAAGAAGGCGAATTCGGCGATGGCCGCTGCGCTCTTCTTGATGTCGGCATCCTTGAAGACGATCGCCGGGGCCTTGCCGCCGAGCTCCAGGTGGGCACGCTTGAGGCCCTTGGCCGCTCCGCTCGCCACTGCGATGCCGGCACGGACGGAACCGGTGATCGAGACGAGGCCCGGGACCTTGTGCTCGACCATCATGGAGCCTGTGGCCCCGTTGCCGAGGACCACGTTGAGGACGCCGGCCGGGAAGATCTCCCCCGCAAGACGTGCCAGGACCAAGGTGGATTCCGGAGTGGTGTCGGAGGGCTTGAGGACAACGGTGTTGCCTGCGGCGAGGGCGGGGCCGATCTTCCAGATGCCCATGAGGAACGGGTAGTTCCACGGTGCAACCTGGGCCACGACGCCGATCGGTTCGCGGCGGACGTACGAGGTGTGGCCCTCGAAGTACTCGCCGGCGGACTTGCCTTCCATGATGCGCGCGGCGCCCGCGAAGAAGCGAAGCTGGTCTGCGCCAGCGGCAACTTCCTCGGACGCGATGAGGGCGCGGACCTGGCCGGTGTTGCGGTGCTGCGCCTCAACGAGCTCGTCGCTGTTGGCCTCGATGGCATCAGCGAGCTTGAGCAGCATGAGCTGGCGCTGGCCCGGCGTGACATGCTTCCAAGACTTGAAGGCTTCCTTCGCCGCGTTCATGGCAGCATCGACGTCGGCCGCCGTGGAGATGGGCGCATGGGCCACAATCTCCCCGTTGGTGGGGTTCACGATGTCGAGCAGTTCGGTGCCTGCCGGCGTGACGAACTCGCCGTTGATGAAGTTCTGCAAGGTTTGGACCACGGTGTACAACCTCTTTCGGTGTCTAGGCATTGGTTGCAGCTGCTCCGAGCCTATGCCAGCACCCCGCGACGCGGAATAGTCAGGTGCACACCCCGACCACCCCGACTTAGTGCGAATGACCAGTGCGGGGATATCCTTTTTGGCATGGCAATGTCACTCGCCGCGCTCGTCGCCGTCCCCTCCCTTCGGCTCCGCAAAGCCGGCCTCGCGGAAACCACCTGGAACGAAGATATCCGCTGGGTGGCCGTGACCGAGCAGGAGGATCCCCAACGCTTCCTCAATGGCGGCGAGTTGATCCTGACCACCGGGCTCAGGCTCAACGGGGCAGCTGAACAACGCCGCTTCGTGCGCCAGGTCCAGCGCGCGGGAGCCGTTGGCATCGGCTTCGGCACCGGACTGACCCACGAGTCCGTGCCCCCGGCCCTCATCGCGGAGGCGAACCGCTGGGGCCTTCCCCTCGTGGAAGTCCCCTACGAGACCCCCTTCATCGCCATCGGCAAACTCGTGGCCGACTCCCAATCAGCAGACCACTACTCCAAGCTGGAGCGCCTCATCGCCGGCCACCAGATCCTGGCCCGGGCCCTGCTGACCGGCGGCGGGCTTGGCGAATTGCTCAAACAGTTGGGCAGCATGCTCCGGTCCGACATCGCGCTCACGCAGTTCAGCGCCCAGCTCTACAACAGTGTGGCCGGCAGCCCCGCGCCGACGGCTGACGACTGGGCGTCCTTCCCCATCCCGACAGGCCGCCGCGACGCGTGCACCCTCTGGATCAAGCAACCCTTCGGCGACACCGGAATTGTCAGTTACGCCCAGAACCTGATCAGCGTGGAACTCAACAACATGGTCAAGCAGCGCCAGAGCCAGCGGGCGTTGGCGGGCCAGGTGCTGGACGATGTCATCCACGGAACCCTGGACAGCGTGGAGGGCGCCCGCCGCCTGGCCGGCGTCGGAATCAACAGCACGCGCAAGAACGTGGTGCTTCTGGTGGTCTCTGCCGCCCACCACAAACAACTCAGCAGCACATCGCTACCGCAGTCGCTCGACGGCGGGGTGACCGCCGTCGTCGGGAAGGACCTGGTGACGGTAGTGCCCGACGACGGCAGTTCCGCGAGCGCGCTCGCCAAGGACCTCAGCGACCACCTTTTGGAAGCGGGGATCCATGCGGTGATCGGGATCGGCGGCGCGTACACCAAGCCGAACGGCGTGCGCTGGAGCTACTTCGAAGCGCGCGACGCCGTGGCGCACGGCCTGCCGGTCAACGAACCTGAGCGGCTCAGCCTGACGTCGCTGTTGCTGGCAAGCGAGGATGTGCCGTTGGCCGACATGGCCAGCGAGGCCCTCACTCCCCTGCGCAAGTTCGACGCCACCCACGGTTCCGAGCTCGTTTCGACCCTGGAAAGCTACCTCAACCACAACGGTTCTGTGGCCGCCGTCGCCGAAGCCCTGACCTTGCACCGCAACACCGTGCGCTACCGCTTGGCCCAAATCACCGACCTCACCGGCTACGACCCCGCCCAGACGCCGGACCGGGTGCAGCTGTGGCTGGCTCTGGCCGTGCAGCGACTGGGAGCGCGCAACCCGCGCTGAGGATTCTTCGCCGCGGGCCCAACTAGCTCGCATTTGTTGTCGTTTTCGGGGCTGAAAACGACATTAAGTGCGAGTCAGTTGGGCTCCTGCGCAGCGTGGAGAGATTCACCACAAAAGTTCGCGCAGCAAACGTCAAACGTCTAACCTTTAAGCATGGCCTCGACTCACCCGACTCCCCACGCAACGGAAGCAACAACTGTGCCCACCACCGGCGGTACGGTGGCGCCGAAATCCCGGGTGGTCGCCGTCGTCGGGATCATCGCCGTCATCCTGATCGGCCTGAACCTGCGCGCCGGCATCACCAGCGCGGCGGCACTGTTCCACGATTTGCAGGCATTCCTCGGCTACGGGGCGCTCGTCGCGTCGATTCTTCCGTCCATCCCCTTGCTGTGCTTCGCCGTTGCAGGATTGGGCACCTCGTGGCTGTCGCGCCGGATCGGCGTCGAGAAGTCGATCTTCGTGGCGCTGGCCATGCTGGCCGCCGGGCTCCTGGTCCGCAGCGTCCCCGCGACCGGCGCCCTCCTCGCCGGAACAGTGCTGGCGATGTCCGGCCTCGCGGTGTGCAACGTGGCCATGCCGTCGTACATCCGGGAGCACTATGCGAGCAAGACATCCATGATGACCGGCCTCTACACCTTCACGATGTCCGGCGGCGCCACCTTCGCCGCGGCAGTCAGCGTGCCCCTGGCCCAGCAACTGGGCTCACCGTCGATGGGACTGGCCGCGTGGGGCATCCTCGGAGTCGCAGCACTTCTCGGCTTCCTCCCGATGGTCCTCCACACCCATCGCCGTTCACGCAAGGCCGGCCAGGAGCACGTGTCCATGTGGCCCCTCCTGCGCACCCGGCTGGGATTCCTCATCACTTCCATCTTCACGTTGCAGGCCCTCCTTGCGTATGCCGTGATGAGCTGGTTTGCCTACATCCTGACAAGCCAAGGACTGAGCGCTTCAGAGAGCGGCCTTCAGTTCGGGCTCATGCAACTGGTCTCGGTGGCCGCTGGCATGATCCTCCTGGTCATCGGCTCGCGGCCCGGCATGATGCGGCCCGCCCTGTACCTGGGAAGCGGAACCACCCTTCTGGCAATCCCTGCGATGCTGTTGCTGCCGACGTCGTTAGCGGCCGTTCCCGCCGTGATGTTCGGTTTCGGCCTGGGCATCTTCCCGCTGGTCCTGGTGATCATCAGCCGCAGCGGGCGTACGACGGCGGAGACCACCGCCATGTCCACCGTCGCCCAGTCCGTGGGGTACTTGATTGCGGCGTTGGGTCCGTTCGGCATGGGCCTGCTCCATAGTGCCACCGGTGCTTGGACGCTCCCCTTGGCGCTCCTTGCCGCGGTTGCCCTGGCCCTCATGGTCACCTGCCACCAGTTGACCAGCAAGCGGACGCCGATCAAGGCCGGACCAAGGCCCGTGGCATGAGCCTGGTCCCCTCGCACCGTCCCGTCCTGGCCGATGAGGTCACCCGCCAGCTGCGCGGCATGATCCAGTCCGGAGAGTGGCCGCTTCAGGAGAAGATTCCGGCCGAGCCGGAGCTCATGGCCTCGCTCGGAGTCTCGCGAGGGACGCTCCGCGAAGCCATCAAAGCTTTGGCGCACAGTGGCATGTTGGAGGTTCGCCGCGGTGACGGCACCTATGTCCGGGCCACGAGCGAGATCTCCGGCGCGGCCCAACGAATGTACAAGGAACATACGCAGGAGCATGTAGTCGAGGTCCGGGTGGGGCTCGACACCCAAGCCGCCCGACTGGCAACGAAGCATGCCACCGCCGAGGACATCGCCGCGATGCGGGCCCTTCTCCAAGTACGCCACGACGCCTGGCTCGCGGCCGACTACCCCGCCTGGGCCCGAGCGGACTGGGATTTCCACGAGCGAGTGGCCCTGGCTTCGGGCAACCCGTTGCTGCACCAGTTGTATGTGTCTTTCGGCGGGGTCTTCCACGACGATCTCCTGCGCCAACAACGCAAGGCCGGCTTCAACGGCATCCCCCACGAGGGCCACGACGAGCTCGCCGACGCCATCGAGGCACGCGACGAGGCCGCCGCCGTCGCGAGCGTGTACCGCAACCTGGACTTCGCCGCGGAATGGCTCAACAACTGACGCTCGCTCACATCTGACCGGCTTTCCCCCGACGCTCGCTCACATCTATCGCGGTTTTGACCGACGCTCGCTCACATCATGTGAGCGACCGTCCGCCGGAAACGCCCCATAGGTGAGCGAGCGTCTGCCGTGGGCCGGGCGGTTTAGGCCGGAGCGGAGCTTGTCAGCTCGACACCGGCATCAGCTGCCTCGCGGAAGAGTGCGTCGATGAGCACCACGTCGCGGCCTCCACGATGAAGCAGGCTTGCGGCGACGCTGGCCCGGTAGCCGGAAGTGCAATGCACCCAGATCCTCGCCATCGGCAACTCGTCCAGCCGGAGCAGAAGCTCGTGCAGCGGAACATTCACTGCCCCGGACACATGGGAGGCGCCAAATTCTTCGGTTCGGCGTACGTCCAGGACCGTTTCACCCGGGGCCCGGTCCCGCACCAGCCCCGCCCAGCCGCTGATCGGATATTGCACCAAAGACGTTCCTGGTGCCAGAGCCCCGGGATCCTCGCCGACGGCGGTATCCGGGGAGTCGATCCCGATCCTCACGAGGTCGCGAATGGCCTTTTCGACGTCGTCATGGGCGCCGAGCAGGGTCAGCGGCTGGTTCCATGGCAGGACCCAACCAAGGTAGCTCGTGAAGCTCGATCCCGACCCGTATTCAAAGGCCACACTGCCGCGCAGGTGGCTCGCAGCGAATGCGACCCGGTTGCGCAGGTCCACCACCCATTCCCCGGCCTCGAGCCTGCGCTCCAGCTCAGCGGATTCCACCGATTCCGGGACTTCCAGCAACGCGGGCCCCGGGCCCAGGGCGTTGAGCGGACTCATGTGGGCGTAGTAGCTCGGGTAGGCCGTGATATTCGCCAGGAGGTGCCTGACAAAGTGGTCTTCGTCCGGGTCGGTGAGCGCATGATTGGTGGCGGCCTGCTCCCCGATCGTCGATGCGGGGATCCTGCTCGCGGGACCGATGGAGCAGAACGAACCGAAGCCATGGGTGGGATACAGGATCGCGTCCGGTGCTGACTCAGCTACGAGCCTCCGAACCGAGGCGTATTGGTCACGAGCCAGTCCAGCAGTATCGTCCGGGCCAATCAAATCCGTCCGGCCCACCGAACCGTAGAGCAGGCTGCCACCGGAGAACACCGCTTGCCGGACGCCCGCCCCGGGGTCGGGGTCCGAAACGACATAGGCCAGGTGCGTGTGCGTATGGCCCGGCGTGGCCACCGGTTTGACTGAAAGCCGGCCTACCTTGAACGCCTGCCCCGGAACAACCGGCTCACGCTCAAACGCCACGTTGTCCGCGGCATTCACCAAGTAGCGGGCGCCGTGGTCACGGGCGAGGATGAGGCCACCCGTGAGGTAGTCGTTGTGGAGGTGGGTCTCTGCGACGTGCGTGATGGCCACTTCCGCAGCACGAGCTGCTGTTTCGACGCGGTCGGTGTCACGCTGGGGGTCGATCACGAGCGCCACCGTGCCGTCATGAACGAGGTAGCTGCGGTCCCCCAGCGGGGTGGTTTCAATGACCACGACGTCCATGCGGAGAGTTTAGCCCCGAAAACGCGCAACGCGGGGTCACTTAGCGCCCATTCCGATGCTCCGGATGGGCGCTAAGTGACCCCGCGTTGTAGAACTAGACCTGTGCGGCTACGCCATCGCGGGAGATGTCCACCATGTCCTCACGCGGCACAACCTTGATGCGTTCGCGCTGGACCTCGACGCCGTGCGAGGTGCCGGCGTCGGAAGCGGCGGCACCCAAAGCGAGCTCGTGGGCGTCCAGGGCCAGCCAGCCTTCCCAGCTGGTGAACTTCACGCCGCGGGCGTCCAGAAGTTCGACGACGGCGTCCGCCTCGGGAACGGCGGCGAGCGGCAGGTTTTCGCGGTCTTCCAGGAGGTACGTGACCGTCTCCAGTGCGTCACCCTTGGTGTGGCCGATGAGGCCGATGGGGCCCCGCTTGATCCAACCCGTTGCGTACAGGCCCGGAACGTGCTCGCCGGAAGCGTCCAGCACGCGGCCGCCGTCGTTCTGGACGACCCCGCGCCGGTGATCGAACTCGACGTCCGGCAGGGCGGAGCCGAAGTAGCCGATGGCGCGGTATACGGCCTGGACAGGGTAGTCGACGATCTCGCCGGTACCGCGTGCGTTGCCCGTGCCGTCCAGTTCGGTGCGCTCGAACTTGATCGCGGCAACCTTGCCCGGGTTCTCTGCCGAGTCGACGATCTCCACCGGGCTGTGCAGGAAGTGCAGGTGCAGGCGGCGGGAGGCCTTGAGCTCGGAGAGGTCCTCCGGCTGCTCGGCGATCCAGTTGGTGAGGGTGCCCACCATGGTCTTGGTCTGATTGTTCGTCTGGATCTGGCGGTCCGACTCTTCGTCGAACTCGAAGTCCTCGGCGTAGAGGATGATGTCCACGTCCTTGGAGTGGGACAGCTCGCGGAGTTCCAGCGGGGTGAACTTCACCTGCGCCGGACCGCGGCGGCCGAAGACGTGAACATCGGTAACCGGGGAAGCCTTGAGGCCGGCGTAGACGTTGTCCGGGATTTCGGTCACCAGGAGGTCGTCGGCGTGCTTGGAGAGGACGCGGGCAACGTCCAGTGCCACATTGCCGTTGCCGAGGACCGCCACGGAGGTGGCTTCCAACGGCCACTCGCGGGAAACGTCGGGGTGGCCGTCGTACCACGAGACGAAGTCGGCGCCGCCGAAGGAGCCCTCCAGTTCGATGCCGGGGATGTTCAGGTCCGCGTCCTTGATGGCGCCGGTGGCGAAGATGACGGCGTCGTAGTGCGTGCGCAGGTCTTCGATGGAGATGTCCGTGCCGTAGTCGACGTTGCCGAAGAAGCGGATGTCGCCGCGGTCCAGGACCTTGTGCAGGGCGTTCACGATGCCCTTGATGCGGGGGTGGTCCGGGGCAACGCCATAGCGGATCAGGCCGTAGGGGGCCGGGTAGCGGTCGAAGAGGTCGATGCTGACCGTCAGCTCGCCGCTCTTGACGGCCTCGCTCTTGGTCAGGATGTCAGCTGCGTAGACGCCGGCCGGGCCGGAGCCGACGACGGCGACGCGCAGCGGACGTGCGGCGGTTCCTACGGTGGTGCTAGATGACACGGCTGTGTTCCTTTTCAGTGTGCTTCCCAACTAGCTCGCATTCGTTGTCGTTTTGAGGGCTCATAACGACAACAACTGCGAGCTAGTTGGGTGAGGGGCTAGGGGGTAACGACGCGGGGCTTGTTGGGGCTCAGGGTGCTGTAGTCAGCGGTCTTGAAATGTTCGGGGGCAAACGGGCTGACACGCACCACATCGCCGATCACAATGACTGCGGGGTTTGCGACGCCGGCGGCCTCGGCTTGATCGGCAATCGTCGCCAGAGTGCCGATCGTGACGCGCTGTTCGGGCATGTAGCCGTTCTCTACGATACCTACTGGCGTGTCCAAGGGCATTCCGGATTCCGCGAGGGCAGCGGCGGATTCGCGAAGTTTGGCAACTCCCATGAGCAGGATCACGGTGTGGTCGGGCCGGGCCGGGACTTCGGACAGTTCCTCGTGGCCTGTCACCACGCTGAAGCCCTTCGCGAGTCCGCGGTGCGTCACGGGAATGCCTGCTGCCGCCGGTACGGAAATCGCCGAGGTCACACCGGGAACCACTTCTACCTCGACGCCGTTCTGCCGGCAGAATTCGGCTTCCTCGCCGCCGCGGCCCAGGACGTAAGGGTCGCCGCCTTTGAGCCGGACCACACGGTGGCCGGCCAAGGCTTCCTCCACGAGGATCCGGTTGATCTCCAGTTGCGGCACGGGGTGGTGCCCTGGAGTCTTCCCGACCTCGATCACGCGGACGTCCGGAGCGAGTTCCTGCAGCAAGCCGCGCGGTCCGAGGCGGTCCGCGACGACGACGTCGGCCTGGCCCAGGAGGCGACGGCCGCGGACGGTGATGAGTCCGGAGTCACCAGGGCCGCCACCCACGAGGGCTACGCTTCCGGTGGAGGCACGACGACGGCGCAGCGGGAGGTCTCCCGTCTCAAGTGCGGTGGCAACTGCGTCGCGCAAGGCCATGGCACGGCGTGGGTCTCCCCCGGCGTTGATGGCGATCTTGACGTCGTCGACTACGGCGACGGCGGGCGTCCAGGCTGCCGAGGATTCGTGGTCCGAGGCGTTGACGCACCAGACGCGCTGCACCTCGGCGTCGGCTGCTACCTGGGCGTCCACAGCGGCAACGCCAGTGGCCGTCTGGACGAACCAGACGCCGTCGACGTCGGAGGAAAGGTAAGTGCGCGGCTCCCACGTGAGCAGGCCGGAGGCGGCGAGTTCGCGGAGCGCGTCAGAGGCAACGGGGGCAACCACGGTCACCCGGGCGCCGGCGTCGAGCAGTCCTTTGGCGCGTCGGGCAGCCACTGGTCCGCCGCCCACCACCAGCACCGGGCGGCCGAGCAGCCGCAGGGCTGTGGGGTAGATGTCCTGTATTGCCATGAAAAAACTGTAGGGCCGGGCCGTAACATGCTTCAAAGGTCCGGAAACACCAGTTCACGCTAGGTAACCCGGCGTCACATTACGCTTGCTCGGCGGGGGCCTCCCAGCCGATCGCCGGGGCGACGTATTTGGCGATGTTGCCCAGCAGCTTGGCGTTGTATTCCACCCCGAGTTGGTTGGGCACGGTAATCAGCACGGTGTCCGCAGCCTGGACCGCGGCGTCCTGCGCGAGGTCCTCGGCCAAGGCATCGGGCGCGCCGACGTAACTCTTGCCGAAACGTGACAGGGCACCGTCGAGCATGCCCACCTGGTCCCGGTTTTCCACCTGCGCACGGAGCCCGAAATAGTGTTCGTCCTCGTCGTCCACCACGGGAATGATGCTGCGGCTGACCGAAACACGGGGCTCGAAACCGTGTCCGGCTGCCGCCCAAGCCTCCCGGAACATGCTGATCTGTTCGGCCTGGAGCTGGTCGAAGGGAACCCCTGTGTCCTCGGTGAGGAGGGTGGAGCTCATGAGGTTCATACCTTGTTCCGCGGCCCAGACGGCGGTCTTGCGGGTGCCTGCGCCCCACCAGATGCGCCGTGGCAGCCCGGGCGACGACGGCTGGATCGGCAGGAGGCCGCGGCCGCCGCCCATGAAGGAGGGATCGGCTTCGGCCACTCCATGGCCTGCGATGGCATGCCGGAAGACGGCAGTGTGGCGTCGGGCCATCGCGGCGTCGTCCTCGCCCTCGGCGGGTGCGTAGCCGAAGTATCGCGAGCCGTGCAGGGCCGGCTCGGGTGAACCACGGCTAACGCCCAACTGGAGCCTGCCTTGGCTGATGAGGTCGGTCGCTGCTGCTTCTTCTGCCATGTAGAGCGGGTTTTCGTAGCGCATGTCGATCACGCCCGTGCCCATTTCGATCCGGCTGGTCCGGGCCGCGATGGCCGCCAGCAAGGGGAACGGCGAGGCTTGCTGGCGCGCAAAGTGGTGCACCCGGAAGAAGGCCCCGTTGATGCCGAGTTCCTCCGCCGCAACCGCAAGGTCGATCCCTTGGAGCAAGGCGTCGCCGGCCGAAGGAGTGCGCGAGCCTTGGACGGGTCCCCAATGGCCGAAGGAAAGAAAGCCGATTCGTTTCATGCCCGCGTCAACCACGGGGCGGGCCGGGGAATTCCTTGGGCGCTTTCACGGTGAGGCGCGCCTGCCGAAAGAAGAAGCGCCCGACGGCGGGAGTCGCCGTCGGGCCCGTTCGACAGCTGGCGCCCCGCTCAGGTGAGCCTGGTGATCTGGACCTGCACGCTCAAGACCGATCCGCCGCCGCCGGAAAGAATCCCCCGAACCGGCGCAACGTCACGGTAGTCCCGGCCGCGAGCCACCGTCACGTGGAGGTTGCCTGCAGGCTTGTGGTTGGTGGGATCCCAGCTGCGCCATTCGCCGTCCCACCACTCGAGCCACGCGTGGGACTGTCCCGCAACGGTCTCCCCCACAGCCGCATCGGGGACCGGGTGGATGTAGCCCGACACGTACCGCGCCGGAATGCCCAGGCTGCGCAAAGCCGCAATCCCGAGGTGGGCCAGGTCTTGGCAAACCCCCTTGCGCTGTTGCCAGACCTGCTCGGCATTGGTGGTGACGCTGGTGACTCCCTTGACATACTCCAGGTTGGCCCGCATCCATTCCATGACGGCGGGGGCCGCTTCCGCCGGTTCCAGGCCCGCCGCCACACCAGCCACCGCCTTGCGGATCTCCTTGCCGATCGCCGTGAGCTGAGAAGGCGCAAGCCACTCGCTGAAGGCGTCGGTGGTGGTGCTGGATCTGATCTCGTCCCAGCCAAGTCCCGACGACGACGGCGGCCCGGCGCCGCGGTCCACCTCGACGGTGGACACAGCAGTCACTTTCATCTCGCCATGCCGGTGCTGCATGTCGAACGTGCTCACCCGGGAACCCCAGTAGTCCCGATAGCTCCCGACGGCGGCCTGCGATGGCGACACTTTCAGCCTGGATTCCAGCACCACCTGCTGGGCATCGCTGAGCGGCGTCAACCTCGCTTCGTTGTAGGACCGGGTCACGCTCTTCTTGTATTTGTATGCCGTGGTGTGCACGATGCTGAGCCGGGTCATGAGACTTCCCCTATCCATTCGAGTTCAGAGGCCTGGTTGAAGTATTTGCGGGAGACGGCCTCGGAGGCTTGACTGACCGCCCTCTGCACGCGGTCCATATGCTCGGGCAGTTCCTCAAGGAGATTGTCCGTGCGATGGAACTCCAGGAAGGTGCGGGCCTGCCCCACCACCCGCCGGGCGTCGTCGATGAAACCCACCCGTTGCGCGGAGGGGTCCAGCTTGGAAAGGCACTCTTCGGCGTCCCGCAGCGCGTACACGATGGAGCGGGGGAAAAGCCTGTCCAGGAGAAGGAATTCGGCAGCGTCCTGGTCTCCCGAGGATCCACCCCGGTTCCGCAGGAATGATTCGTAGGCCCCGGCACAATGGAGCATGTTCACCCATGAGAGGCTGCCGGAGAGCAAGTCCCTTGTGGAGAGCATGCGCGCCGTCATATCGGCGCGTTCCAGGGAACGCCCCAACACCATGAAGAGCCAACTGTCATCGTGGCTGACGGTCGAGTCGGCAGAGCCGGAGACCATGGCGGTGCGTTCAAGCACCCAATGGCAGAAGCGGTATGTTCCCACCAGGTCCTTGCGTTGTTTCTTGAGTCCGTTGTGGGTGGTGTTCAGTCCTTCCCAGAGGCTTGACGACACCGTTTCCCTGGCGCGCCTCGCGTTCTCCCGGGCCGCGGAGAGCGATCCCGCGATGGACGTGGGGTTCGCCTTGTCATGGGCCAGGCATTTGAGGAGCCGATCCAGCGTCACGGCCTCCGTCCCGGGGTCAGAGCCCATCAGGGCCAGAAGGTTCCTCGAGACGCGGTTCTGCTCGTCTTCGCCCAGGCCATTGAGGCGTTCGAGGTGGACGTCCAGGATTCTGGCCGTTCCGTCGGCCCGCTCCACATAGCGGCCGATCCAGAACAGCGATTCAGCGATACGGCTGAGCATGTTTCTACCTCCTGTGGCTACGGATTGATGTGGTGGTACCTTCATTCACTGGTCAGCCCCGCGGTTCACTGGTCAGCCCCGTCCCGCCAGTTGCTTTCGACGGGCCAGACCGAGACCTGTTCCCGGACCGTGATCGCGGACCGCGGCAGCTCGACGGCGGGCAGCCGCGGGGAGTCCGAGAGCACCCAGGTGTCCTTGGACCCGCCGCCCTGGGAGGAGTTCACGATCAGCGA